>DAOUUR010000001.1 GCA_030668045.1 bacterium | reverse complement strand
GGCACTTTGCCACCGACGCCATAAAACACCGGCAACCCGGATATGCTATCCTTCGTAACGATGTCGCTTTCCCTATCTCCTGTCTGCCCGAGATGGTTGCCTACTGCCATGAACTGGGTGACAAACATGGGATCATGATGCATACATTCGGACACGTGGGCATGGGGCTGCTTCATGCCCTCATGCTGGCCCGCCGAGACAACCCTAAGGAATGGCAGACGGCTCTATCCGTCAATGACCAGATAATCAAGAAGGCTCTCCGATTGGGCGGGACGATTTCAGGGGAACACGGAATCGGCTTGGGGCACAAAAGCCTCTTTGAAATCGAGCATGGCTCAGGGGTTGACCTCATGCGTAGAATCAAGGCTCAGTTTGATCCGGCGGGAATTCTCAATCCGGGTAAGATATTTGACCTTTAAGGCTCTGCATGTAGCCTAATTTCTTCGTACTACTGATGTTAGCAAACAACTTCCTTGACCTCCGGGGCATTATTCTGTATACTTACCAACGGGAACTTATATAGTTAATAACTATATAAGAAAGCAGATGCGTAGAACGATACTTTTGACATTAGTTTTGGCGGTAGTTCTTTGTGGAAATACCCTGAGCCAGCCAGCCCTTGAGATTCCGAACAATCAGTTCGAGTTCGGCCTTGTACTGCAGAAATCGACAGCGACTCATTATTTCTGGTTCAAGTCAATTGGCACCGACACTCTGAGGATCCTCAAGATCAAAACAGGGTGTTCTTGCGCCACCATGCCGCTTAAGCAGGATTGGATTGCTCCCGGCGATAGCCTTCTGGTCGGCATGTTCTGGGATACACAACGACGATCCGGCAAGATAGGCCGTTATCCCAAAGTCTTCACTAACGCTGGCCCTGATCCGTACCAAATTACACTTACCGGCAACGCTCAAACAATTTTGTGTGGCAAATCATCACCTATCTCGATTATTCCTTTCAAATGGGAATTATCCAGAGTCCATGAGAGGTCGATTGATAGCGTGGCCTTTGTCTTGCATAACAACAGAGAGAATGACCTGGCACTTGAGGTTCTGTCTTTCCCGGTCAATGAATGCGAAGTATTTCTGCCGGACACATTGAAGGCGCAATCGGACAATTATGGGTACGTTAAAGTTCGGAGCGAATATTCCGACAGCGAATTTGTAAGGTCGATTACGTTTCGTCTGAATGATAAGGACAAGACAATCTACACCATTCCGATACGAAGAAAAGTATATTGAACCAATAGCCCATTATGGAGAAAGTTGCTACTGAGACTATGAAAAAGCTATTGCCTACCCTGTTGACTCTGGCACTGGTCCTGCTATTGGCTACCAGTGTGATGGGTGCTCCGCGGTTGACTATTCCTGAGGCGAGTTTTGATTTTGGCTATTGCCCTCAGAACTCGAAAATCAGTCACGATTTCTGGCTGATGTCAACCGGGGATGACTCGCTGAAGATTCTGAAAGTGCTCCCTGGCTGAGGCTGCACCAAAGCGCCTCTTGAGAGGGACGCACTTGCTGTCGGTGACAGCACCATACTCGAGATTATTTTCAGCACCAAACGCTACCGCGGCGATTCGCGTAAACGCCCGAAGATCCAGACAAATGAAGGCCCTCCGGATAAGTTCGTCACAATTATCGCTAATATCGTTCAGCGCCCCGATTCAACCTATCCGATTATCATCAATCCATACAAGATTGATATGTCTCAGTTTACCGATAAGGTGATCAAGAAGGCCAAGTTCAAGATTACCAATGTCTCGGACCAGAAACTCAATCTGACTATGGTGGCGCTGCCTGAGGGTTTGATGGAAATCAAGTTACCCAAGAGCATTGACCCTGGCAAGACGGTGGAAGCGGAAGTCAAGCTTCACAAGGACATACTGGGAGAGACGTTCCACAAGTCCTTTACATTCGAGATGGACGATGCTGACAAGAGTCGGTTCACCGTACCGATTAAGCGAACAGTCAAGGACATGACTAAAAAGACTGGCAAACTAACCGGCAAATAGCCGTCCTCAACAGATAACAACAAAATGGCCGCCAGAAGGCGGCCATTTTTCTTATCTATCAGCAAGAAAACTACCTGACAAGATCGAGGAGGCCCGCTTTGATCGATTCATCCAGTTCTTTATCGAATACCTCGCCGTAGACATTGGAGTGAACCAAGCGGTAGTCGAGAGTGCCGCTCCAATCCTCAAACATAAAGAACTTACCTTCCTTGATACGATCATAGTGCCAAATATCGAACGGATCCCCTGATCTGGGAGAAGCAATAAAGTCACGATCATCCCACGGACCATACGTCATGTATATCCGACCGCGATCGGTGCGCCAACCGTTATTATGTTTTTCATTGGTTGAGAAATTGTGGTTGGAATAGTTGTACCGTTCGATTATTTCTTGACGATTCTCAATGATTGATGTGCTACGGTTGGCGTCATTCTCCTGCCAGTACTGATGAAGGTAGTTTTCTTTCCCCTCCGGAGTCAGTGACTCAAGTGTCTGTTTCTGGTCAGGCGCCAGCAAGTACTCCACCAGCTGCATCTTGACTCCAAGAGGCAGGTCATCATACGGATCCCGAGCACTCTGCTGGGGGCCAGAAGCCAACAATCTCTGCCTTGAAATAATCCTGAACGGCGAAAAGGTGGTGTCCGATTGATTCGCTTCGGAATCAGAGACAATCACCCGCAAGACGTATGAACCGGAGGGCCAGTCCTTGATATCAAACGACTCAGCCAACACCGCAGATTCACCCGGCTTCGAATCTGACCTCACACCCAGTTGACGAAACGGCAGACCATCGGAACTCATAACCGTAAACGCAACCGAATACTCGCCCGGCGTCTGCCCAGTAGTAGTCAAATTATATATCTCACCATAGAGAAAGACCGAAGTATCCCTCTCGGTGAACAAAGCATTGGGATTAGGAATTAGTTGCAAACCGTTTTTTGTCAGTCTGGGGTTGGCGGCTTCCGGAGACGTTCCCACCGATCTGATGTCGTAGAGCAAGCTGACATCGCTGATCCGCAGTTGCTGCTGCTGGGGTTTCTCAACTGCAACCTGATCAAAAAAGCACTCCCCACGGCTCTTGTTTGCGGCGTCAAGCACTGTCAGGCGCGCGGAGTAAGTTCCAGGGGTCAATTCCATAGAGAGCTTATCAAAGACGCGAACGTCATTTCTGGCCGCATCCTCACGGTTGGCGGCGGACACTGTAAAATAGGTACCGACAGAATCAACAGCCCGACCGTCATTGTCAAAGATATCGATCTGCGCAAATACACGGGCCTCCAGATTACCATCGTCTCCATCGGGGCGGAAGAATGTCAGTTCATTTCGGTTCACAGAATAACTGAACTCCACCCGAACCAAATCACCGTGGGCAGGATTGGCATAGACGGCCACACCAGAATACACTTTAAGATCATCTCCAACCGGCCCGGCAGAAAAGCTGGATACCACCGGCAACATCCAGATCGCTATTACCACCAGAAAACTGAGTCTTGTTAACACTATTTCTCCTCTCTTAGAAATCGGGTCGCACGCCTGTGCCGTCATAAGGATAAGCCAGCCGATAGTCGCCATCTCCATTATCATCCATAAAAGTAAACCGCCGATACTGATCCTGCTTGTAGTAGTGCCAGACCTGATATGGTTGACGGTCCGGTACTAGTGGGAAATCATCAATCTGATCCGGTTCACCGTACTTGACATAAACCCGTCCCCGGTCGGTCCGCCAACCTTCTCTGTAGAGGAACGAGAAGAGACTATTGGCCATTCGAATCCGACGGTAGAACTCCCGCTTGACTTCGTTCTCCGGCGTCTCCGGGACCGGATCGCGAGTCCGCCAGAACTGCTCGAACGCGGCCACGCGGTTTTCATACTCAGCGACTTCCTTCAACGTCTCGATTTCATCGGAGTCGGCAATCAGCGAGAGTTGTTCTATCGCCTTCTTGTACTCGTGTCGAAGAAGTGCTTTCTGTGTCCACCTGACACTGAACTCCCGGTACTGCTGAGTCAGTTTTTTGTTACGGCGTCCCCGCAGCGTAACAAAGAGTTCATACTCACCTGAGACATAACCATCAAGCGATACCGTACGTATCTGGCGAATCCATGGCTCGGTAATGTCAACATACGTGCTATCACGATACACCATACCTCTGACCTTGTTCCGCACTTTGGTCTCTACCATCACCGATTCCATCGGCTCCCGACCGGGATATATTTCCATATAGAACATCAGACGGGGTTCGTCACCACCGCCGAACACACTTCCAACAGACGGAACAACGGTCATTTCTGCCTTATCAAAGCTCGTTCCCTCTCCGACAATTGGGTGGATGGCATCAATGAACTCAACTCCCGATAACATCGGATGCTTTTTGTCAAATGGCTTCAGGTTGATCTTGATCTCGCGGGTATAGGAAGTGTCCGCGTAGTTATCAGTAATAGACAACACGACCTTGTATTTACCTGGTGACAACTCAAAATTCGCCTGGCCGATCCGGTAGTCAAAACGGGATTCAGCCCTCTCCAAAGTCGTGACCCGAAACTTGCGCATCTTGCTAAACGAATCAATCCGGTTGTTCTTGCGATCGTTTATCAAAACAGTGACTTCGTAGTCTGCCTCAAGCGCCCCGCCTTCTCTTTTGAACAGCAGCATCCGATTAAAAACCTGGTAGTACACTTCCAGCCGTATCTTGCCGCTGTCGTCGGATTTGAAGAAGGCATAGTCGAGCGGTAGCTCCGGCCCTCCGGAGAACACCTCTTTGCCCGACTTATCTGCAGCCGAAACCGACGGTATTGCAACCGCCAGAGCAACCAACAGTATCGGGAACAATCTGTATATCGAAAATCTCATCATCATCATTTCAAATCAGACCACATCTTTATGGCCCTATAGAATAAACGTATCAGGTGGGAATCTGGCAATATCTAAATCGGTCCTGTTGCAGACAGCGCCGAGGCCGATTTATTACTCGTAATGCAGCGCTTCGATTGGATCGAGGTAGGCCGCCTTGATAGCGGGATATATACCGGAGATCAGTCCGACCGACACGGCTGTACCGAATCCAACTATCATCCAGAAAAATGATACTGTCACAGGGAAACCCAGCAGGGCGTTTATAGACAGTCCCCCTGCGATACCGAAAACTACGCCGATCAGGCCGCCCGTTCCTGAAAGCGTCATCGCCTCGGTCAGGAACTGAATGATGATATTTGACCTCTTGGCCCCGATGGCCTTGCGAATCCCAATTTCACGAGTACGTTCGGTCACCGAAACCAGCATGATATTCATTACGCCAATACCACCTACCATTAGACCAACCGAGGTTATTACCAACGCAGCCATGTAGAGGTATTTGGTAATGTTGGCGATAAACTCCTTAAATTGATCCTGAGTAGAAAGCGCAAAATTGTCCTTCTTATTGTATGGCACCTGCCTGTAAATTCTGAGCGCCGCCGTAACTTGATCCTTTGCGGCATCAATATCCTCATAACTCACAGCCCGAACCATAAGGGAAAGAGCCTTATCCCAGGGATGCAGTTTTATATATGTCGATAGCGGCATCGCAACCAACCTGTTTATACCGTCGTCTCCAAAATTGGATTCTATTTCTTCGAGAACACCAATAACCAGAAACTTCTTGGTATTGACCCTGATCTCCCGGCCAACCGCCTTTTCCTCTGGAAACAATACATCGGCTACATCGGTGCCAATTACACAAACCATCCGACGGTGGCGTTCATCGATATCATTGATAAATCGACCCTCAGTTACATCCTTGTTGTTGACCCTGGTGAAGTCAGGCCATGTTCCTATGACGGTGGGCCGAGTAAACTTTCGATTTCTGTATTTGGCTTCATTCCCACCTGGGTGATAGTAGTGATTTTCTGGTGAAACACCATCTATCAGCGAGCAGTTCTCCAAGATGGCTTCCGCCTCACCAACCGTCATCTCAGGACGATTACGTTGTTCGTCGGTCAATTGATCATGATCCATCTCCTGTTCAAACTTGGTAACCAGAATGATATTGGAGCCTATCTGATCAATCTCCTGATTAAATGCGCCGTCGAGACCATCGACAATCGACGCAATGGCGATTACCGAGGATACCCCAACCATCACGCCCAGAATCGTAAGACCTGCCCTGAGTTTGTTGGCTTTCAACGATGAGAGAGCCATCAGGACCGCTTCTTTGATTTCTACAGTCGTCAGTATCATATCCTACTCGTAGCTTAGTGCCTTAATTGGATCGAGCTTGGCCGCACGCATGGCCGGATAAATTCCGAATATCAACCCTATCCCGGTTGAGATACCCAGTCCAGCGACGATAGCGAGCATCGAAGGTTCCATCTCCATCTCCATCATTCCGACCAGCGCCTGCGCTATAAGGAAGCCGGCTACAATGCCAATGATTCCCCCTGACAATGTAAGGATGAGCGATTCAAAGAGAAACTGCAGGAGCAGGTGTTGCTTCCGGGCACCAATCGATCTTCGAATGCCAATCTCCCTGGTGCGCTCGGTAACCGATACCATCATGATGTTCATCACTACGATGCCACCGACAACTACCGATATGGAAGATATCCCCACCAAACCGAAACGGAGAATTCTTGTAAACGTATTGAGCATTTCGAGGATTGAATCGGCTGTGACCATATCGAAATCATCGCCTTTGTTGAACGGAACCTGCCGATGCGCTCTCAAAATCATACGAGTCTGATCCATCGCATCATCAAGGACATCAATCGAATATGCCTTAATCATCAAAGTAAGTCCTCGCCGTGGTGCTCCGAACTGCTGGCTATAAATCGACAACGGAATAATCACAAACGCGTCGCGGTTCTGACCAAAGCTCGAACCCATCTTGTTGGCCACGCCGATCACGGTGTACTTGGCCGAGCCAACCTTGAGGGTTTTACCGAGTGGATCTACACCGGCAAAAAACTCCTCTCGAATCGCATCACCTACGAAGCAAACAGGTCGACGGTACTTATCATCTTCAGGAGAGTGAAATCTACCCTGGGCAACATCAAAGTCAATTATGTCTATATAGTTGGCCGTCGTTCCGGCGACAAAAACTCTTCTGAGAGATTGATCCTTGTATTTCACGCTGGCTCGGTTCATCGCCCGGGGTGATACTTTTTCGACCAAATCCGCACGCTCGGTGATCGCCTCGACCGCACTCAAGGTAACCGGTTTGCGCTTAATTTTCTCATAGAACATCTCATCAGAGGTAATGATAGCTATCCTCTGAACGATGAACGTCGACGGGCCGAGTCGACTGAGGTCACGTTCTATTGACTGAGTCATTCCCTCCAACGCCGAAATGATCGTCATCACCGAAGTGACTCCGATTACTATTCCAAGAAGTGTCAGGCCCGAGCGAAGCTTGTGAGCCAACACTGCCTTGAGTGCAATTGCTGCCAGCGATGGAGTAACCATAATCAGTGGATGCCGTTGCGACGACTCTCCGGGATCTTTTCATCGGTGGCAATTTGACCATCAAGAATAGAAATTACGCGGTGAGCGTGATTGGCAATGTCCCTTTCGTGAGTAACCGTAATGACGGTATTACCTTGGCTATGCAAATCATCGACAAGACTCATGATCTCCTGCGAAGTTTTGCTGTCAAGGTTACCGGTTGGCTCATCGGCCAGAAGGATCGAGGGGTTGTTCACCAACGCTCGGGCTATCGCCACACGCTGGCGCTGACCTCCCGAAAGTTCGCTGGGCTTGTGGTCTTTGCGGTCAAGAAGATCAACTTTCTCAAGCGCAGCCATAGCCATTTCATGTCGTTCTCTGGTCGGAGTACCGTTGTAGATAAGAGGTAACTCCACATTATGCAGCGCCGAAGCTCGGGGCAACAGATTGAATGTCTGAAAAACAAATCCGATTTCCCGATTACGAATCCCCGCCAGTTCGTCATCACTGAGTTTGCTTACCGCCTTATCGTCAAGTGTGTATTCACCGCGGCTGGGCGTATCAAGGCACCCGATCAGATTCATCAGGGTCGACTTGCCCGAACCCGATGGCCCCATGATGGCCACATACTCTCCGCGCTCGATCTCGACGCTGACACCCTGCAGAGCGTTGACCACATCCTGGCCCATTTCATAGATTTTCCAGATATTCTCAGTTTGTATCAGTGCCATGATTAGTTGTCCCTTCCTCTCCCTCGATCGCCCTTGTCTCTCTCTATTGCCGTAACTTCATCCTCGGCGCGAATCGTTCTCAGGACGCTATATGGTCCTGCAACGATAGAATCGGACTCATTTAGACCTGAGGTCACCTCGATGTTTTTCTGGTCGGCAATGCCGGTAGTGATCTCCGCGAACTGAACTTTACCATCCCGAATAACAAAGACACCTTTGTATTCTTTTCGTTCTACATCCTCATCCGTCTCATCCGGTTCATCGCCGTCAGTTTCGGCGGCATGAAGTTCGGAAGGATCAGGTTCTTCGGAGTCCTCAGATTTGTCATCCTTGAGACGAGCGGCCAGTTCAAGCGAGTCGGGGTTAAACGCCCGCATCACGACCGCTGAATACGGAATCGAGAGGACATTCTCTCTCTCGGCTGTAGTGATGTCAACATCGGCTGACATGCCGGGACGAATGTCCATATGAGGCTCATCAAATACAATCCTGACCCTGAAGTTCGTTGACTGATCCTGCGTCCCGAGACCGGATAGAATCGCCGTATTGCCGATCTCCACAACCTCACCCTGGAAAATCGTATCGAGGATTGCATCGACTTCGATTTCAACGCCCTGGCCGAGTCTTACCTTGGCGATTGATGTTTCGTCAACTTCGACCTCAACTTCGTAAATGCTCAGGTCGGCTATCGTCATCAAAGTTCTTCCCTGACTGAAAGCCGACTGCGCCGGAGCGATTTCACCGATCTCACAGTCGAGAAAAGTGATAACACCGGCCATCGGCGCTACAATTTTGGCTTTGCTGAGATAGTCCAATTGTTTTGTGTACCGCGATTCAAACTGCCGCGCCTGCGCCTGGGTGGCCTCAAAAGCGGCCTTTGCGTTGAGGTGGGCGTACTTAGCATTCTTATAGATCGTCTCGGACGTCAGGTCGCTATTGAAGAGCCGCTCCTGACGCTTGAATTCCTCTTCGGCTTGATCCAGTGCCGTTCGGGCTCCATCGAGTCGAGCACCGATCTCAGTGACCGCATACCTGGCCTGATCAACGTCGGTGCGAACCTGCACCGTGTCGAGCACGGCCAGCAGTGTACCGACCTCAACGTGGTCACCTTCTTTGACCAACAAATCAATTATCTCGCCGTTGATCTCCGAAGTGATATCGACTTTGGTCTGAGGTTGAATGCGACCCGAGGCGGAGACTTTTTCCACAACCGTCCGGGCTTTGACCAATGTCGCCTGGACTTCGATAGCCTTAGAGGTATTCATGGTGATATTGGCTATGATGATTGCCGCCACCACCACTGCTCCGCCGATTATCAACAACAGCTTTTTCCTGCTCATAACATCAGATCCTTATCCTTAAGACGGGCGCGCTCACATTTTGCCCATTGCACTTTCCAACTTGGCAACAGCCAGATTCAAATCAAAACCGGCCCGAATGAGCGATACCTGCGCTTGCTTCAGTGAAACCTGGGCATCCAGCAAATCCAGAATGGTTGCTGCCCCGAGGTTATATTTTTCCTGTGTAATTTTCAAGTCTTCTTCGGCCGCCTCAACATTTTCAGACGCCACCGTCTTGGCCTCTTTATACTGATCGATTTCCATATAGGCTGTCTTGACGCTGCTGACCAGTAGATTACGGACATCAGCCATTGATGCCCTCGCATTGTTCTGATTGACCTTGCCCATCGCTACTGATCGCTCCCTTGCGAATCCGTCAAAGATATTCCACGATACCTGGAGGCCGATTGTCTGGTCTTTCGAGGAGAAATTGTAGATAAGAGTATCGCCACGAGTGCCATCAGACCAACTCAATGAAGCGGAGCCGGAAAGCTTGGGGAGGTATTCGGCTCGCCGTGATCGCAATCCGTGTTTGGCTGCATCTACCCGTTTCTGCGCCGCGAGGAGCCCCGGCTCATGGGAGAGACCAAAACCAACCGCATCGTTCAGTCCACCATCGTACTGTCTGACATTGTATGTCGATGAAAACTCGATGTTACTGAGAGGATCGAGTCCTACAGTATAAGCGAGCGCCGCCCGAGAACTGACCACACCATTCTGGGCTGTCAACAGCGACAACCGGTCATTGCCCGATTGCACTTTCTGCTTGAGAACATCAGAGAGCGACGCCGAACCGAGATCATACTTGGATTGAATCAGCTTGAGCTGTTCCTGACTCCTCTTAACGGCTTCTTCCTGAACGGTCACATTCTCCGCAGAGGCAAGATAGGCATAGTAAGCGATCTTGACTGAATATATCAAGTCTTGCTCTGATCTGATCACGTCCAAATGAGCTTTTGCGCGATCGGCCCGCGCTCCGGCATAGTTGAAGAAATTGGCCAGGTTGAAAAGATACATACTGGCGCTCACATTGGTGGACTTGTAGGAGCGATCCTGATCTGGAGACATGACCGAAGGAAATCCTTCGACACTTTGTTCGATATCAGTAGTCTTGGTTTCAGAGTAGCGATAAGACGCATCAATTCTCGGTAGAAACTGCCCCAGCGCCCACCTCTGGTCCGCCTTGGCAACCGTTTCGGCGCCTCGGGCAGCCACGATTGACGACCGATTCTTGAGAGCCTGCTCTATACAATCATCAAGGGTAAGTTCATTCGCATTTGCCGATGTCATCATTACAAGCACCAGCAGTGTTGCACCGGCAAGTTTGATCAGTGGGGACCTCATACAGGACTCTCCTTTATCAATTGTTTATCCATACTTCAAATTCGTGGCAGGTTGTTCAGAGCAACCTAATCGATCTGACCGTCAGCCGGTGCCATTTGTTGCAGCGAATGCTCGATCACTTGCTCGATCAGTTTGTGCCTCTCCGTTCTCCTGCCTGCGTAGCTCCTATGTCTCCAGTAGACGGAAGCTAACACAAAATGTTTCATTTTGAAAGTCCAACCTGTATACGCTCATTCACTTGGATTATTCAATATATTTTTTGATACAAGGTTGCAGCAGCGGCCACTCGGTATCCCACCGCCTGCCGAGATGGGCATAAGAAAAGGGACGCGACCGTATGGCCACGTCCCTCTCAGGAACTATATTTAGGATAGAGCCTATCGGAATAGAGCCCCTCCAACAACTAATGAAACAATAGCCATCAGCTTGATAAGGATATTCATCGAAGGACCAGAGGTGTCCTTAAAAGGATCGCCGACCGTATCACCTACAACTGCTGCTTTGTGAGCATCGGAACCTTTGCCGCCATGAGCACCAGATTCGATGAACTTCTTAGCATTATCCCACGCACCACCGGCGTTGGCCATCATCAGGGCCAACATCACTCCAGACATCGTCGCACCGGCCAACATCCCGCCGAGGCCTTCCTTGCCGAGCAGATACCCCACAATAATCGGCGAGAGCACCGCAGTGAGTCCCGGCAGCACCATCTGCTGGAGAGCGCCGCGAGTTGCAATATCGACACAACGTCCGGTGTCGGGCTTGGCCTTTCCTTCCATCAAACCAGTGATCTCACGGAACTGACGACGTACTTCCTCTACCATCTTGGAAGCTGCCTTGCCGACCGCCGTCATCGTAAGCGCCGCCACGAAAAACGGCAACATTCCGCCAATGAAGAATCCGATCACGACCAGGGGTTCCATGATATTGATAGTAGTAAGCCCTACGGTAGTAGAGTATGCCGAAAATAGGGCCAGCGCGGTCAGAGCCGCCGAACCAATTGCAAACCCTTTACCAATCGCGGCAGTAGTGTTGCCAAGGGCGTCGAGCTTGTCAGTGATTTTCCTCACTTCCGGGCCTAGACCGGCCATCTCAGAAATACCGCCTGCGTTGTCGGCGATCGGACCATAAGCGTCCACCGACATCGTGACACCAATTGTGGCCAGCATTCCGACACCTGCGATACCTATACCGTACAGTCCGGCAAATTCGTATCCGATAAATATGGCCGCACAGATCACAATAATCGGCAGCGCTACTGACTCCATACCAACGGCAAGACCACTTATGATATTTGTGGCCGCTCCGGTATTAGACGCCTCGGCGATATCCCGAATCGGTTTGGCTGCCGTATAATACTCTACGAGCAAGCCCAGGATTATACCCGCCAAGTTGCCGCTTAGAATTGCCCAGAAAATCTTTTGGTCAAGTCCCATCTTGTCGATTATGACCCACGCCGCCACCAGCATGATAGCCGCGCCCACATAGGTAACCATCCTCAAAACAGCCGCCGGATTCATCTTTGAGAAAATGTGCACCGACAGCACGCCAAGGATGGAAGCCAATGCTCCAAAAGCAACGATCAATAGAGGAAGTTGCATATAGCTCAACCGATCCCCGGCGATAACCTGAGAGATCGTTCCAGGGACACCCGAAACAGTAGCCGCAATAGCGATAGTGGCAATGACTGACCCGACATACGATTCAAACAGGTCGGCACCCATTCCAGCGGTATCACCGACGTTGTCACCAACATTGTCCGCAATCACAGCCGGATTGCGCGGGTCATCTTCGGGGATACCAGCCTCAACCTTACCGACCAAATCAGCGCCGACATCGGCCGCCTTGGTGAAGATACCACCGCCGATACGGGCGAACAGAGCAATCGAAGACGCTCCCATAGCAAATCCGTTGATTGTGGCGGCCTGTTCGAGGTTGCCAAAAAGATAGAATACAATGCCTACCCCGAGGAGCCCGAGCGAGGCAACCGACATTCCCATCACCGCCCCACCGGAGAACGCCACCGAAAGAGCTGTTGATTGCCCGGAGTCTTTGGCCGCAGCGGTCGTCCGAACATTGGCCCGGGTTGCCGCTTTCATACCAAAAAAACCGGCCAACATTGAACACGCCGCGCCACCTAGAAAAGCAAATCCGGTGTTGGGAGTAATTCGCCATGACAATAGGGCGAAGACTACAACAATAAAAATGGCCAGAATTGAATACTCACGCTTAAGGAAAACCATCGCGCCATCATGGATAACATCCGAGATTTCCTTCATCAAGTCCGAACCGGTCGGTTTGCTCCTGATCCAAAGAAAAAGAGCCAGTGCAAATACGAGCCCTACCAGACCAATAAGAGCCGACAGCAAACCAGTGTCCATCAAGCAATCTCCTATCTAATCTAAGAATATTCCAGATTGATATTTCCGAATTCTCTTACTGCAAAAACAGCGCGGAATATATCCCGACTGCAGAAATCTGGCAAGTTAAAACTACCGCAACCGGCATCCCATCGGTGGAAAAAAAAAGGACCGGAGCCTTAGGGCGCCGGTCCTCAGATATTGCCTATTTATAGAATTCTAGTGAGACCTGAACGTAACAGAAATACTGGGGAACCCTGTGTACATATCGTTTGTGTGCATATTCCCGTCCATCGTCAGATGATAATCCTCCGAATACAAGGTGTCACGGCTGTTGGGGACTTCCCGGAAATAGACGATAAGAGGGAAATTGGTCGTATCTGTGAGGAAATTGTCAGGCTCAAGGGTAACGAATACCGTGCCTCTGTTACCGTTAGGCACCAGGTCGCCGTTAAATCCGGTCGGGAGGTTTGACAGGAAGTCCTCTCCTGGAAAAGGCGGTATGCGATCGCTCTGAGCATACAGACTAATATCATCGGCCGCCGTGATATCGGAGAATGTTCCGGTACTGATCAGCCCACCATCGGCACCCGGCATAAGTGAATCATACGGAGTGTTATAAATCCCTGCAGGTGCTGTCATCTCACCAATCGCAGAAGTTGGAATAACCGAAGAAACCACCCATCCCTTGTATTTCCAACCCCAGGCGCTGTAATCGATGAGATCAAATTCATCCTGCGAGAAGATATCGAAAATAACCCGCTGGGAGGAACCAGTGCTGAAGGTGAATTGCGGTCGATAGACAACCCACGGAGAGTCGGCATCGTTATGATAAACATAGTCAAAAATAGCCTTTTCAACGCTAAAGGTGTCCAGACCATAGACCAACTCGACAGTTTCCTCTCTGTAGTTGGCCGTATCCTTAACGCTGTTGGTATCAGTTTGGTCACCTATATCGTCCAGAACCACCGAATCAAGCACAAAAGAAGTCATCGAAAACGTGTCGCGAATGAATGTCGTGTCGACACGGTAGTGAGCAAACCATAAACCATAGCCATCGTATGTAGCCCGATTGTCGTCGGACATAGTCTCCATATTGAATCGTAGCGTCGACTCCCAGAGAGTGTCCGTCAGTGGAAACACCAAATCGACCGGATCTTCCGACACTCTGGTCACATCGTCTATCAACATGATCGGGCCTGGACTGCTCGTACTAAAATCGAGTGTATCGATAGAGACGAACAAGTGAGTATAGCGATATATGTCACCTTCAAAAAAGAACTGGTTTGAATCGGCCCGAGCGGAGCCATTCGTATCGAGGAACTCCACCTCAGAATAGTCATATCCAAACCGGCCAACATAGACGGTGTCGCCTTTATCACCATCTGCCACCCAAAGTGTATAGATCATTCCGGGAGGGTTGTCCGGAAGACGCTCAGGGCTGAGGAATACATCGGTTTGGTAGGTTGGTGTCATCACGTCTTCAGTCTGGGAACATCCCCAATACATAGTCCCAGAACATATCACCAAGAATACAAGGAACAGCAACTTGTAGCGCCTTAACATTTAACGAAACCTCCTGGATAAAGAGAGATAAAGCTCAATTACTCAACAGTCATAAGCTTATAAGTTAACGTTGCGGTAGAGCCGGTGTCAAGCCTTAAATGACCGCCAATCGCCAGCACCTACCCACTAAGTGAGACGCTTAGCCCCCCACTGGTATCTAAAGAAAAAGTTAATTGAGTCGAAATAAAGAGTTAAAGCGCAAATTGACTCAAAAGCGGAGTATGTCTTCTTGAAAATATGTCCTCACTGCCATGCAGAATGGCCCGACTCAGCAGGCTTGGCGTGTGAAAAGTGTGGCGCCGATCTGCAGGACGCCAGCAAGGCTTCAACACCCAGCTTAGCTGATGATGATCTCGACTTAGTCGTCACCGAGTCGGCCTCTGGTGGCCAGGAATTCGTTGGCGGCGAAAAGAAATTTGAAAGCCCTGACGATGACCTCGGAATCGAATCCCCCTCTGACCTGATGGAGAGAGAAGCCACAGGCGGTAGGGAGACCCACGAGTCTCAGAGCAGCGCCATCGACGGCGAGTCCGGATTGATCGGGGAATCTGCCCCACCACCACCGCCGGGGGCAGTACATCCAGACACTGAGGTCCAAGCAGACGGGCAGGTGACCAAAGCAGCGCCAGAGACCGAAGCATCCGATTCCGCTCGGATCAAAAAACTCAGCGCCGACGATGTCAAGAAGATCGAAGACAATCTCTACTCCAGAGACTCAGGATATTTGAGTGACCGTGAAAAATCGAACTTTATTTCCAAGATGGACACAGACGACACACCGTTTGCCAACACTCCGATAGAACCGCCGAGCAAGAAGGATCGACCTTGTACTGAGACACCGCCGGAACATACCTCAGCAGAGTTAGACGCTCCTGCCATGAACACCAAGAGAGGCAAGGGAGTGGCTCTGTACTATCGGAACTACGTTCAGATACTCGGGAGTCAGACAATCCGACCCTATGACAGGCTGACTCTCGGGGAACGAACCTACGAACTCCAACCCCGCCGATTTGATACCAAAATCGGTCTGGTGGCAGCAGCCGTTCTTTTCATCGCTATCCTGATCGGCGTTGGCTCCCAGTTTGTCTCAGACCCTTCAGCCGGATTTGGCCGCCTTGCCGGAGTCGTTCTGGACGATCAAGATCAACCTTTCCGGGGAGGAGCTACCGTCCGCCTGCCGGAGATGGGAAAAGCGATACCAACCAACGCCCAGGGTTTGTTCCGGTTGGGGCAGATTCCCGAAGGAACGCACCGGGTAGAGTATGTCGTTGACGGTCGCATTGTGAAGATCGAATACGCTACGGTGGTACACGATGAAACAACACTGCTGGCGATGAAAACTGGTAGCGGTGAAGTAGGTCAGGAAGACCCGACTCCTCCCCCACCACTTCGCGCCGAAAGCGATCCATCCGAAGCTACCGAGGCTTCGCCGCAGCCCGTCTCCCAACCAAAGGCGGCGGCATCGAAGCCGAAATCGTCTGGTAGAGCCAAAAAAAGCGAACCGGCTCGGATCATCCTGGCGGCCAATGTTGATGACGCACGTTTCGAGTTGGATGGCAAAATTCTCGGCGCCGGCAATCTCACCTATTCCGGAATCAAACCGGGTAAGCATAAATATGTCGTTTCGCGCGCTGGCTTTGAACCGTTTTCCGGAAGTATCAACCTCAGTTCCGGTCAGAAAAGGAACCTGAAAGTCGAGCTAATGCCGCTCTCAGCAGAACAACAGGCTGCCTTAATGACCGAAACCGACCACTTCGATCTGGGCAGTAGCGCTTTGAAGGCCCAGAAATATGAGGAAGCCCTGGGTCACATGGACAGGGCCATTGAGATCAAGCCAAGCTATGCCGAAGCCTGTTACTGCCGCGGAGAGATTTACACCGGCCTCAAAGACCACGCCAAAGCCCACGATGATTACCTGCGGGCCGCCGAGATATACGTCTTCCGCAAAGATGCCAATTCGGCCATTACTGCCTTCACCCGGGCGATTGAGAGTGATAAGAAATCAGTGCCAGCCCTTATTGGTCGTGGCAACACATATCTCTCCAAAGGGGAACCCCGCGCTGCGCTGGGTGATTTTGAATCGGCCAAGAAGTACGACAAACGAAACTACCAGGCCCATTTTGGTCTTGGGGAAGCTCGTTTTGAGCAGGGTAACTACAAGAAAGCAACCAATCACTTCAAGGATGCTCGCTCAATCGATGCAAATAACCCCGTCGTCCATCAGTATCTGATGCTATGCCATATGGCCAGAGGCAAAGTCAAGGATGTCAAAAAGAGCTTCGAGAAATTCCGCGAGGTTGCATCCGACGAAGAATATGCTGCCTTGGTGAGAGATAGACGATTCACCGCTCTGCTTGAGGTCATTGATGAGCGATAACCCGCTACGAAAGCTCAATTGCTGGGAATTCATGAACTGCGGTCGTGAGAAGGGAGGCCTGATGGTTGACCTTCTCGGGGAATGTCCTGTCTCTACAACGATGAAATTCGACGGTCTTAATGATGGCCGTGGGAGCGGACGCGCCTGCTGGATGGTTGGAGCCTCCGGCTGCACCGGACGCCTCAGCCTCGCCTCAGGTAAGCCATGCCTTGCCTGCAGATTTTATAAGCGTGTCCTCTTTGAGCAGGAAAAAGAAACCTGCTTTAAGTATTCCAATTCCACCGAAACTGCCTAGGCAGTCTCCGCCCACAATTCTAACTTTTATATAACCAGCCAACGCCACCGGGAAGCTGTGAGCGTACCTCTGGATGTCTTCATTTTTGGAGTTGCCCGCACAACATCTTTGGGCTATTTTCGTCTACTAAACATAGTGAGTCAACAAACCATTATACGCGCAGGAGGTTACATGCGTTCTCATCAAGTTGCAGGCCTATGCCTGACTGTAATACTGATCTTAGCACTGGCGGTACCTGTACCGGCTCAAGAACAGAAAACGAAATCACTGCTGACGCAGGGCAAATACGTTCCCGATATTGCTACCTTCCTGCAGATTGGCGACTGCCGGCTGGCTGGTCAATCGTGGGACGGAAAAGACGTTTACTTCAGAGCCAGCATGTCCGGAGCAAGTCAGATATATCGGATCACTGAGGATGCCTGGCCCTATCAATTGACCACTTTTGAGGACGGTATCGATTTCTTCGTCCTCAGTTACGACGGCACCATGGCGATTGTCGGCGCCTCGGTCGGCGGATCGGAACAGTCCCAGCTCTATCTAATGGACACTCAAACCGGCCGCGTACTCCAGTTGACCTATTTCGAAGACATTCAGATGGGGAGTGTGGCATGGGCCCGCGACGACAAGACGATTTTCTATCGTTCTAACGAAGAGAACGGGCGCGACTTCTTCATCTATCAGATGGACATCGCCACCGGCGAGTCAAAGAAAGTCTTTGGCGACGCAGATGGCATTACCGGTTACAACTACCTGGCTGATATTTCTCACGACGGTACACTGTTGATCGTTGGCAACTACTCATCCAACGTCAACAACGACCTCTACCTCCTTACACTGGCTACCGGCGAGTACAGCAAGCTGACCGAGGACGAAGGGGACGTCATGTATGGTTCGGTGACCCTGATGCCTGATAACAAGACGATGTGGCTGGTATGCAATGATAACGAGGACGGCATGTCTCGAATTGCCAATATGGAAGTCGGTTCGCCGAAAGTAACCTTTGTCCTCACCGACTGGGTTGATTCCAAATGGGAAGTCGATGGTATCGGCGTCTCGCGCGACTATAAATATATGGCTGCCTCTTACAACGAAGATGGCTACATGCGGCTGAAACTCCGTGAGGTTGAAAGCGGCAAAGAGCTGGCCAGCCCGCCGCTTGATGGCATCATCGGTGGCGGTTCATCCGACATGCACGGCAATGTCTATTTCTGGTTTACCGGACCAACCAGGGCTCGCGATGTTTGGCGCTGGAACCCTCATACTCAGGAACTGAAACAGCTAACCTTCTCGATTTACGCCGGGATCGACCGCTCGATCTTTACCGATCCTCAACTCATCAGGTACAAGAGCTTTGACGGTCTGGAAATTCCGGCCTTTCTTTACCTTCCACCCGGCTACGAACCCGGTACCCCTATTCCGTTTATCGTCAGTGCCCATGGCGGCCCGGAAAGTCAGTTCCAGCCATACTTTATTCGCAATTTCCAGTACATGATGCTGAACGGCTACGGTATTCTGGCCCCCAACCCGCGGGGATCTTCCGGCTACGGTCTTGAGTACCTGAACATGGACAACTACAAGAATCGTAAGAAATCGCTGCAGGACTACAAGGCCGGTGTTGACTACCTTATTGAGAACGGATACACTGAACAGGGTAAGATCGGTATCCGTGGCGGCTCCTACGGCGGCTACGTGGTACTTGGGATGATTACCGAATACCCCGATCTCTTCAACGCGGCGGTCGATGTTGTCGGCATTGCCAATTTCAAAACATTCCTTGAGAACACAAAACCTTACCGACGAGCGCTTCGGGAATCAGAGTACGGCCCGCTCTCCGATCCGGAGTTCCTCAAATCGGTCTCTCCGATTCACAAGGCTGACCTGATCAAGACACCGTTGCTGGTCATTCACGGCGAAAACGATCCGAGAGTTCCGGTCGGCGAAGCCCGTCAGATACTGGCTGCTGTGGCGGCTAATGGTGGCATTGTTGATTCGTTGATTTTCCCTGACGAAGGTCATGGTGCCTCCAAACGGGTCAATGTTATTGCCGAGTATCGCAAGCAGGTTGAGTTTTTCAATCGTACCCTGAAAGGCATTGAACCGGCTGCCAAGCAGTAGCATCAATTGACACTCACCGCCTCAATGGCTGTGAGATAGACACAATAATGAGAAAACCGGGATCACAACGAACCCGGTTTTTTCTTTGAGGCAGAGCTGACCAATTGCATTGATGTGTGAAATCGTCATATCAGGCTAATGCAAAAAAAGGCGCCGGCTCAAATGAACACGGCGCCATTCCGAAAGAAGGAGTTACTACGAGAAAACTTTTTCTTGCACCCCGACCCCTACATAACAAACTCAACTTTGTAGGTCACCCAGCAGACCACCGGTTTGTCAT
>DAOUUR010000305.1 GCA_030668045.1 bacterium | reverse complement strand
TCGGCTTGACGAACTAGTCACTCTCCTTGAGAAGGAATTCGCCAAACTGTAGACATCACAATATAAGTATTCTAAAAGCCGAGCACTTACCTGCTCGGCTTTTTTTAATGGGTCCCAGTGATAAATTGATAAACTTGACATTATTTTCAACACTTTCTATTATGGAACCAAAACCAAACCTCATAACAAAGGAGTCTGTAAAATGAAGTATGTTACAACAACTTTGATTGTCGCCTGTTTACTACTTGCGACTTCTGCTTTCGGCCAGGGACTGGGACCGAAAGGTCAAATGTGGGCCGGTGGATATCTTGGATACGGCATTGGCATGGGTGATCCGTTCGTCGATGAGGATGCCTTCTCCTTCAAGGCAGGTCTTGGTTATGGTGGTACTTTTCACTACGGCCTTAACGAGAAAATGATCATCGGTGGCGAGCTCGGTTTTCAGAGTTACAAAGCCGAATTCGATTTTTTTGGTACCAAAGAATCTTCAACAACTACCGAGACGAACATCCTTTTCAGTGGTCTATATGCTCTGAACTATGAGGATGAAAAGGCCCTCTTCCTCTCCTTTGGTGGTGGGCTTTACGGTGGCGATAACAGCGAATTTGGATTCTTTGGCGGTATCCTTTATCGCAAACTGATTTCTGAGAAGATATTCCTGTATGGCATGCCGCGACTGCATGTCATCATGGCCGACGAGACAATAAAGATACTGCAACTGTCGGTTGGCGTTCAGATACCGATTGGCGGGTAAAACCTAACGATCATATTGAAAAGCGAAAGCCCAGCTCGTAAAATGAGGTGGGCTTTTTCATACTGGCTTGGCCTAAATGCTATCAATAAAATACTTGATATAAATTACCATATTCGTTATTCTTATCTTATTAATACGATGATCAAGATATGATAGAGGAGGTAATATGAGAAAGATTCTAAGACAAATTGGGTTGTACATCACGATCATGGCGATGAGTGTAGCAATTAGTGCCGCAGGTTCCCTGGCTGGGGAGGAGGAGGCTGTCGGATCTAAGATTCGTGTTATTGTGGGGACTTTTCAGGATAAATCAGCCCATCGTTGGTATCACGGCGCTAATCCGGGTACCGGCATGGCTGACATGTTGATTTCAGCGCTGGTTAAATCTGGCAAGTTTAAGGTCTTTGCCCGCGCTCAACTCGAAGAAATCCTTGCCGAGAAAAATCTGAGCCTGTCCGATCTGGCCAACCCCGGATTTGAAGCAGCTAATAAGTTGGAAATCGGTGATTACCTTGTTTCGGCGTCCATTACTGAGTTCGGATATAAAGAGAAAAAAGTTGGGGGCAGTAAGTTCGGACTTGGCAAACTCGGATTCACTGAATACACCGGACGAGTGGCGGTCGATCTTCAACTGATACATCTAGGCACATCGGAGATAGTCTTCGCGGACAACGTTAACAAATCTGAGAAATCAAAATCTCTTGGAGTTGGCACCGGCGACTTCTCTTTCGGCAGTCATAATACTTTTGATGATCACGTCGTCGGCAAAGCTACCAGAAAGACGATCAACGCTATTGCTGACATCCTCTCCAAGAATGTGAGCGTTCAGGCTTGGCCTGGCGGCTATCTGATCGTTTCAGATGATATGCTGTTCTTTGAAACCGGAAGCGAGATGGGCATCAAGAAAGGGATGAAATTCGACGTCAAACGCGTCAAGAAAGAAATCAAGAATCGAGATGGCAAGGTTATCAAGGTCATCTATGAAAATGTCGGTGTGATCGAAGTTACTGAGGTTGAAGAGGGTCTCACCACCTGTAGAGCTGTATCGGGAAGTGGTTTTCTAGACGACGATCTGGTACGACCTCAGAAATAAGCGCGTAAACAAGATTATTTTAATAAAATGAAGCCCGGCTCCTGCAAGGAGTCGGGCTTTTGCAACTCTTATAATACTATTAGTAGCAACAACGTCGGTTTGTTAGAATCCCATTTGTGGAGCTGGTTTCTCGCCTTTCTTGAATCCTTCCGGTATCTCATATATCCCGTCAGGTGCCGACTTCTCTGTACATTCGATTATTTCTGTCGTGTTTTTCATCACCACCCCCATCATGTTGATTTCGGTGGAGCTTTGCACTTGGATGCCCTTGATTTTCTTGAGCTCTTCCATAATCTTCTCCATCCCCGGCTTGCTCAGCAACTCGGTCTCTGCAATTGTCCGAAACAGATCGTAGTCGGCCTTGATATCTTCAGTGGCCCAGATTTCCATCTGGGTCGCCCCCATAGACATACTGATATCAAGCAGATACTTCGTGCTGTTCCAATCCCCGATTTTCTTAGTCTCTTCGGTCTCAGTGACACTGACTTTAACCGATCCCATCATCTTCTGCATCATCGCCTGCTCATCGGTTGCAGGGCTTTCGCTCTTTTCCCCAACTCCACTGATTGGCATCTGATAATACGACTTCGCAGCGGGATCAATCGCGTACATCATACTCTCGTCGGTTCTGAAAAGATATGTCACCTCCGCAGATTCCATGTAGGCCTTGCCTTCGCCTATCCAGATAATAGACGTATCCGACTCGGCCTCCTGCTTCTGCCCCATCATTTCAAAGGCATCAGTAGTGGTTACCTGCTTGATCATCAGATCAGCCGATGCGGTAGAAATCATAACCGCAAGTGTGAGAACGATCGCGGTGACTATTAAACGCTTAACCATGACACTCCTCCTTCATGTCGCCGGTCTCCCTGGCGATCAACCTATCCATTGCAACTGACTGCCTACATATAACAGAGGTAAGCGTTCGTAGCAAATAATATTATCGGAGAATATCGAAAAAGAAAAGGGACAGATCAAATGATCTGTCCCTTCGCAAGACAATAGACTGGTCGGTTACTATTTGAGAAGAATCATCTTCTTGGTAGCGCTGAAGTCACCAACCGTCAGGCGGTAGAAATAGACACCAGAGGCTTGATTGTCGCCAGCGTTCCATTCCACCGTAGTTGTTCCAACCTCAGCCTGACCGCTAAATTCGCCGATCTGCTGACCAGTTACATTAAATATCTTCAGAGAGTACTCACCTGCAACCGGCACCTCGAAACTGAGGGTCGTGGCCGGGTTGAACGGGTTCGGGTAACTCTGATGGAGGACGTACTGGGTCGGGACCAAACGAGCCACCGCTGGCTGACCATCATAAAGTGCCATCTCCACCGAGATAACATCACCGTCAACCTGCAGGAACTCACCCTCAAGAGCCTCGCCCTGAGTTAGACTGTAGACCAGAATACGAGTATTGTTGCCGTCAAACTGATAATCCATCAGCATGTTCTCAGCCAGCAGATGAGGAACTACATCGCCTTCAACCACTACAAAGGCCGCTCCAAGGCGCTCATCGACTGAAAGCACACCACCGTTGTTGGCAAATCTCACAGCAGTCGGCGTGATCTTCGGATAAGCAAGCGCATCCCCAACAACCACTCTGATCGTATAAACAAGATCAGCGACCGAGAGAGCAATACCGTCGGCATTAACATCGGTAGCTGCAATCTGACCTTCAGGATTGACGGTGAAGACACCGAGACCGTCGACGAAATATTTGCTGAAGAGTACCGCGTCAGCAATTTCGTAGCCGATCTCGTTTAGGTTAACGTCACCGCGAGCGTCGATTGAGTCGGCGCAGGGGATGTCAACTCCGCCGTTGCGGAAATCGACCCAGCGATACGGAACCTTTTCCGGATTCAATATAAAACAGTCAACATCCTGAGCACCACCGAGGGTGGGATAGCCAAGAGTGTTGTTGCCGATCGGAATCCAGCCCATAGTCCAGCCATAATCCCATACTTCATGCGAGATGAACAGGGAATCGCCGGTCATAGACGACAGGG
>DAOUUR010000123.1 GCA_030668045.1 bacterium | reverse complement strand
CACCGTGTGTGACAACGCCGCGGCCAATTGCCCTGTGTTCCCTGGCGAAGGTGATAGATGGTTAATCGTGCGAGAGGAACGCAGAGGAGTTGACATTCCAGCCCTGACTGTCCAACATGCCGGTTCTCTCAAATCGCTTGACATCAAGGCTGGTTGGAGTGTAGGATATGAATCTCAGACTGACGAATGATATAGAAAGGACATAGTGATGATCAGTAATAAGATGCAAGAGACGTTCAACGACCAGATTGCGGCGGAACTTTATTCAGCCAATCTGTATCTGGCCATGTCGGCATATCTGGAATCAATTGACCTTCCCGGGTTTGCTCACTGGATGCGCATCCAGTATCAGGAAGAAGTTTCACACGGGATGAAGATGTTCGATTACGTTATTGAGCGCGATGGTCGTGCTTTGGTGAAGGCATACGATGCCCCTCCCGCCGACTGGAAATCTGCCCTTGACGTGTTTGAGGGCGCTCTTGGACACGAACAAAAAGTCACCGGACTGATTAACAATCTGATGGACATCGCTCTTGCCGAGAGGGACCATGCGTCCCACATTTTTCTGCAATGGTTCGTAAATGAACAGGTCGAAGAAGAAGCAACGGCCAAGGGGATTGTTCAGCAGCTCAAAATGTTGGGGGATTCCAAAGCCGGTATATTCCAGATAGATCGCGAGCTCGGCCAGCGAATCTTCACTCCTCCGCCCACAGGCAATTAGGAGCCGTTGGCACGAGTCGGTCAGGCTGCTAATGATAGGCAGGAGCTGATCGCAAAGCAAGAGGCTGCCTTGTTATTCCCCTGCCTTCAGCGCGACGGAGAATGTGGCTCTATTGACAACCTTGTGCAGCTGACTGGCCGGCTACAAATCCGGTTGAAAAGGCCGCTTGCAAATTGAAGCCGCCAGTGTCACCGTCAACATCGAGCACTTCCCCCGCCAGAAACAAGCCCGGCACCAGGCGCGACTCCATCGTCCTGGGATCGACCTGCCGAGTATCGACACCACCGGCGGTCACTATTGCTTCTTCCGGCGGACGGTGTCCCGTTACCTCAAAGCAGAAGTCTTTTAACCAGACTCGAAGTTTCTTCCGCTCGACAGCGGTAATATGATGACCGGCTTTTTCCGGCTCGATACCGTTGAGATCATAGCAGACCGGTATCAATTTGGCCGGGAGGAGACCTTTCAGCAGCGTGTCAAATTGTCGTTTCCCGTGGGCTTGCAGGTCACGAAGGAGACGAGCCTCCAGCTTGCGCTCCTCAAGGGCCGGTTTGAGGTCGATAGATATCGAAACCTTTTTCTCCTGCCTTAAAGCATCGACAACGTGCCGACTCAACGAGAGGATAGTTGGTCCCGACAATCCAAAATGCGTAAAGAGCATCTCGCCAAAAGCCTCGTGTCGCTTCTTGCCGTCGATCCGCACCCTGATGGCGACGTTTTTCAGGCTGAGTCCCTGCAGGCGAAGGGCAACGTCGCCCGATGTCACCAGCGGAATCAAGGCCGGACGAATTGGAATGATCTGGTGTCCGGCGGCAGTGGCAAATCGGTAGCCGTCGCCTGTTGATCCGGTCGCAGGGTAGGACACACCGCCGGTGGCAACGATTACCGCATCGGCCATGATTTCACGCTCGCCAACCTTCACCCCGCGAAGAGTCCCCTGTTCAATCAACAACTTCTCCACCGATGACCTGTTGCTGATCGTCACCCCCTGATCTTTGGTCCAGCGAACCAGTGCCTCGACTACAACCTGAGCATCTTCATCGACCGGAAAAACTCGACCACCACGTTCGGTAACCGTTCCAATACCAATTTCTCCGAGGAAGGCGATCAAGTCCGGAGAGAAAAATCGATTGAACGCCTGGTGCAGGAACCGCCCATTCTTACCAAAATGGGCAACAAAATCAGACAGGGAGGCGGTGTTGGTAATGTTGCATCGACCTTTGCCGGTGATCGCCAGCTTGAGACCGGGACGAGGTTTTGCCTCCAATAGAAGCGTCTCCGCCCCCAATGCAGCCGCCTGCCCGGCAGCGATCAAACCAGCCGGACCTCCTCCGATCACAATGACTTTCTTTCCTGCCATATCGAATCCTGCTGGCAATTCTCCATGCAACTGGTTTTTCCCATCGTGTTCGGAACTACCCGAACTACCGTTCGCCGGAAACTAAGGATCGGTTTGGTTTGGTGCAATGTTTTAA
Source organism: bacterium (assembly GCA_030668045.1). Classification (GTDB taxonomy): domain Bacteria; phylum Zixibacteria; class MSB-5A5; order GN15; family FEB-12; genus DAOUUR01. The sequence continues at coordinate 4,870 of DAOUUR010000123.1, read as the reverse complement.
CGCCGACAGCAGAATAGACCGCGACAGTGAGACTTGAAGCCTGGTGTATTATTGGGGGTTGATTGGAATGGTTGAACCGGCGAAACGGCTCAACTAACCGTGGGAGCCAAACTGGTCAACATCGGATGATTCTTCCAGTTTCATCCATTCGTTCACCAGTCGGTCGATTATTTTTCGGCTTTGTTCGGTTTTATTCACAAATCGGAATCCAGCTTCGTGCCAGCGAGCTTCCTTGTTCATCTGATTCCATCGGCATTCGATATCAAAGTAGAATTCCCGACGCCCTTCAATGATATCCGGAAAAGTCATACGACACTCAAATACACGAGACACCTCAATTGCCTTTTCGACAATAAGCATCGTGCCCTCGGTTGTCAGGTTACGAACGCGGCCAAGGAGGTCTCCTTCGACTCTGTCATAGACTACAAAGTAGTCGCTTGTCTGCCCTCTGGCTTTTGACCTTGCCTCGCTCATCTTGACAGTTCTCCGCCTATCCGGCTCATTGTTCGGCACCTTCGGTGTTTGATTTGTCACAGACTGCAGATACGATCAGCAGAAACGGGAGATTGATGCATTCAAAACGAAACACAGTGTGAGAGTTGGATGGAGGAAGATGCCAGTTGTTGGAGAAAGCAATCTCAGGAGTGCTGATCCGAACGCTGGAACCCTCACGCGAGAGCAGGGTGGCCACACGTCCCGCTATCTGGTTGGCAATCTCGCCAACACCTTCGCCTACGGTCCCCTCATCGAGGTCGGAAGGATCACAACCAACAAATCTCGCGGCCAACTGCGCCGCCAGTGAATGAGGCACCGCTACAATAACCTCACCCAGCCAGTCACCGGAGAGACTGATCTTGCCCTGAATGCCGCCAGGTTCGGTCGGAGGATCGGAACTACTATTATCCTTATACAACACTTCAGAACCGGCAGTAACCTTGAGAACTTCACCGACCGCCTCAAGGCAGGCACCGGCCAAATTCGGATCGACCGATAGCTTCTCAACAACTGCTGTATTAGATTGGTTATCCATTACTCCGACACCTGAATCCCCACCCACAAGTTATCCCGAAACATCAGTTTACTGCTTTTCAACCGGATGCTTGGGGACCAGTTCGGTGATACGCTGCGCCAGGTCATTTTCTGTAAACGGTTTCACCAGATAAGCGTTAGCCCCGGCCTTCAGCGCCTTGACTACATCCCCCTCAACACCATCGGCGGTCGCCATCAATACGGCGATATGGTTATGCTCCTCCTGGGCTCTGATCTTCACCAACACTTCATAACCATCCATTACCGGCATGTTCCAGTCCAGAATGACCAAAACAACATCCGATACGTTCTTCCTGAGCCTGGTAAGACAATCAACTCCATTTTCAGCCTCTACCGGCTGAAAACCAAGATTGGTTACTACCTTTACTATTACTCGACGCATAAGGGCCGAGTCATCTGCTATTAGTATCTTCATTCGTGGCCTCCTGAAAAACTACATTTTCCTACTATATCGGCGAAGATCGGCCTGATTTGAGTCATGCAGGCAGCAAGCTGCTCTTTTAGACAAGTGGCGAGCTCCTTTTAAGACAAACAGGCAGCGAGCTGCTCCTAAAGAAGCCAAGTCCAGAGAAACTAGTCGACCATCTCAATATCACAGAGTTGGAACACGCGCAGGATCTCATCATACGCCTCTCTGCCCTCGACCGTAAAGCTGGTGGCCAGAGCATTAAAAGTCGATATGCAGCGAACCTGGTCACCCATCAGTATCTTTAGATTCACCAGAGCTGAGCTATTGTAGGAAAGAACGCACAACATCTGACGAGCCAGAAATACCTCTTCAATTGGCCTGCTGTCATCAAGAATCTCAAAACCTCGATCCGCGAAAATATCCTTCTCAATATCAGATTTGGCGAAATGATGCGCCTTATAGAAAAGATTCTCATATCCCAAACCGGCGGCATAGTCTGCCGCACGAGTGGCGAGGTCATGATAGTCTTCATCGGACATAACATAATCGTACGGCTGCCCAAGGAATAGAGCGCTCTGGGGAACGACATTCGATTCGGAAGTCTGCAGCTTGGGAATACCGACGATCTCGGCTTCAATCGTATCTGGCATCGCCGAGGGCAGGAGAGAATAGACCTTGTCTGAGTCCTCGATTCCAGCGATATCACCACGAAGGGTGTAGTATGGCAGACCACCGACCATCCCGACACAAACCTTGATGAAATTACGTACCTTCCGTTTCAGACTCGGATGCTTGATAAACAGGTTGCCAAAGCCATCCGGAAAATTGCAGAGTAAATAACGTCGATCTGATCGCTTTCGCATCAGTCCATACAGAGCATTGCCCAACGGCCAAAGAACATCGGTGATAAACAGGCTGCCTGACTCATACTCTTTGAGAAGGTCGGTGACTATTCGGCAAGCATGCCTGCAATCCCCCCCCCATCCAAGTCGATAACGGCCAACCGGCGGTTCAAGTGGTATCACCTTTTTCCACAGCTCATTTTCGATTTTAAATCCCGCGGTGTCCATGTCAAGAACAAGGTAGTTATCTGATTCACAAAACTCAGGCATTGATCTCACCATGTGATGAACTATCAACCGTTGAAACGGAGTATGAATAACGAACAAGCTGGCTCGCGATTTCTTCATCTGGACAATCTCTGGCGCATCCTCGTCAATGGCCAACAAAAACAAGCGGTCAGAATTATTGGGACCGCTCTCGCGCAGGTCTATCTACTTCGGCCCCGTCGGCGGATCGATGTCTCCCCGACGCAATAACAGACAGTTTGATAACAAACAAAGTTGCCATGGAGCAAAGAGCTGCGTAGGCAGCTCCGGTAAGACCATATCTTGGGACCAGAATACCGTTGGCCACCATTGCCACAACCAGCGCGATGATGGTGCTGATAATGATCGTTCGGTCACGATGCCTGACGAAAAGAGCGTAGTGGGGAATGTAGGACAGACATAGGATCGTTATTGTCCCCAACATGATCGTAAAAATTGAGGATTGCTCGGCATAGACTTGCTTTCCGACCAACTCAAGGACCGGGTCAATCAGCAGGGCGGCTGTCGGTACCAGAACTACCAGTCCCCCGACAATGCCGAGGCTCATGGTTCTCATCAGAGACTTATACCGGTCAAACTCTTTCTTCTGGTAAGCTTCGACCAGGCGCGGATAGAGGATCATAATTACACCGGTCACGATAAAGGTGTGGATGGTGTTTGCGATATTGGCATAGAACGTATAGATACCTACTGTGGCCTCGCCCCAGAAGTATTGCAGGAAGTAACGATCCGCAAACTGTATTCCCATGAACGACATCGTCGCCATAAAGAAAGGTAACGCAACGCGCATTCCTTTTTTCAACCAATCCCAATCTATCGGTTTGCTGAGTCCGGCACGCCAGGGCATGTGTCTGAGCGCGTATATCGAAAGACCAATACTGACGACAACGCCGACAATCCACATTGACCAGAATATCTCCAACGATCGGAGATTCTCAGAGTAATAGGCCGCTCCGATAGCCGCAAAAACCCAGATGCCGCTACGTAGGAACAGAACACAATTTGCTACTGTCGGTCGCGAAAGTGTTACCAGCAGGCGATATGATTCCTGAGAAATGTGCTCCAGGATCAACAATCCATAGAACCAACCGACATACTTCCATGCAATCAACTTGATGAAAAAGACACTCAGCAGAATGGGTAGAGCCACTAGATAGACTAAACTGTGAAAAACAATCTGATCCCGGATCATCGGCACACGATCAGCCACCTCCATTGAGAGAATCTCGCGTGTATTGAAGATGTAGAAATCCAATCCGAGAAAAAGGAGGGACATGGCGATGGTGACATTCATCAGACCCCAGATACCGAGTTCATCGGGGGTCAGAAAACGGGCAATAAAAAGCAGCAGGACAAACTTGCTGATGAGCGTCAGGCCGCGAAGGGTCAGGCTAAATATACTGGTCTTAAGCACAGAGAAAGCTATCTAGTTACGTTTCTTCGGATGCTTCCGGAGTGTTTGCTTGAAATCCGACTTCAGCAGGCCAACCCGGTAGGTATCAACATACTCGTTGTCCTTGAAGGCGTGTTCATACATCACACCTTCATCACGGAAACCGAATTTTGATTTTAAAATCTCAAGCCACGGTTTCAACAGAGCCAGCGCTCCGGCGTAGATACGATGAAGGTTGAGCGTGAAAAATCCGTGTTCAAGAATCAGGCGTGTTGAATCAAGCGAGTAAATCAACTGCCGGGAGTCATCTTCAGAGGTCGCCATCACCATCGCCAACTCAGCGTTGCGGTTGATCAAGTTGATACTCTGCAAACTGATAACGCCAACCAGTGTATCATCACCTTTGGGCTTTATCCCCAGTTGAATCTTGCTCTGATCAGCATTCATCTGCCGAAAGAACTCCATCTGCATTTCTCTAGTGTTCGGGAAATAGTGTTTCTGGAGTTTGTGGCATATGACCTCATCGTTGAACCAGTCGTACCAACCTGAATTGAGTACATCCTCTTCAGTTAGAACAACCAGATCAACCACTTCGCCCGACAGGAAAACATTGGGTCTTCGATTGGCGCGACCCTGATCATCAACGGCCATATATCCTCTGTATACTACGGTGAAGTTTCTTTTGCCTGCTCATGTCTCCTCCTCGTACTTCAGTACCGTTTATGTACTGACCGTTGGAACACTTGTAAGTTCGTTTCGGTTCTCCCACACCTTAGTAAATGCTTCGACTATATCGTTAATATCTTCTGATGTAATCGGAGGGCGCATCAGCTCGTGGGTAATAAGCTCCTGAAAATGCATCCGCTCGGCGACCGGACAAATACCACGTTCATAGTTGACCTTGCCTGT
>DAOUUR010000113.1 GCA_030668045.1 bacterium | reverse complement strand
TCCGTTTGTGGCGGTCAATCATATGGAAGGGCATCTGGCGGCCAACATTCTGGAACATCCCGATCTGAGCGAACATCACCTGACCCTGATCGTCTCGGGCGGCCACACGATGCTTGTAGAAGTTGAGAGGTTTGGACAGTATCGTTTGATCGGGCGAACCAAAGACGATGCGGCCGGCGAAGCATTCGACAAAGTTGCCAAGTTGCTCGGGTTGGGTTATCCAGGTGGCGCTGAGCTGGACCGGAAAGCCGAAAACGGCGACCCCAACTATTGCAAATTCCCTCGGCCACTTCTCAAAGAGCCTGGGTTCCAGTTCTCGTTCTCAGGACTAAAAACAGCGGTGGCAATCCATGTTGGTAAGCTCAATGAACAGAGCCGTGTCAAGCACACCGCCGATATTGCCGCATCGTTTCAGGAAGCAGCTGTCGATGTCCTCTCTGAAAAGACTATCAAAGCCGCACTGGACAAACAGATCACTGATGTAACCCTCTCCGGTGGCGTCGCCGCCAACCGACGGTTGCGATCTGTCCTGGGAGAACGTTGTGATCGTGCGGGGCTTCGCCTTTTCTATCCCTCCCCTGCCCTGTGTACCGACAACGCCGCCATGATCGCGGCGGCCGGTCATTATCAATTCCGCGAAGACGGCCCGAGTGAACTGATCACCAACGCCGTACCATACCTTAAGCTGGAAGAAATATCCGATTAGTAGATGGCAAGTCACCTGACCTGAGCTGCCTTTGCCCGTCATGGCGAGGAATCCGCCGAAGGTGGGCGACGCAGCAATCTCTAATTGGTGCTTGGTGACCTAACGACTTGATTTGAGGTACGGAATCATTTTGGGGCCATCTCTGAGCGCGCTCTCGTACAGCGCAGAATCCAACCCTAACCCCAGCGCCTGCTCAGTAGCGCCAGCCGCCATACGATATTCACCAATACGATAATAATATCCCGCCACACGGATATACTCCTCGGCGGTACCGCCATGTAGAACAGTGCGCCGTTCGAGATAATATCCGGAGGCCATATAGTCACGTTTTGTTGCATACAACCCAGCCAGATTGGCCAGCGTTGCCTTACCGGTGCTGTCGATCTCATACGCCTGCAGCAGGATTTTCTCAGCCTCATCTGTGCGGTTCAGGTATAGAAGCGCCACGGCCAGATTATTCAGTGTGTTAGGGTTGTTTGGGTTCAGCCCATCGGAAATGCGCAGCGCTGTCAAGGCGCTGTCGTACATCCCCATCGCCGTATAGCACTCACCCATCTGCCACCAGGCATCAGCGTAGGTGGGGTTCACGGCAAGACTGCGATAGAGCAGAGTAACAGCCTCCGGGAAGTGCTGGAAACCATCGGCCCTGATCTTTTCCGCCTGCTGGACAAGGATCCGTTCCGGATATCCCGTATCGTATACAAGTTTGGCGCTGTCACTCTTCTCCTGCTCTCCTCGTGCCGCATAATAGTCAATCAACAAGGCATGGGCATTCCGGCTTTTGGTGTGATCCAGTTGCGTATAGTTTTTGAAATGGGCGATAGCGATCTCGTCCATATTCAACGCGGCAACCCGTGGCCCCAACAGGAGCAGACCGGTGGCTATACCACAGATCGCAACCCGACGCATCGAACGGTCTTCCTCGGCCCTCTGAACAATGAGATAGAAAACGAGAGTCGCCAGCGGCAATCCCAGAAAAGAGAAGAGGTCCCAGTCGCGCGGCATGCCGATCTTGGGATCGAAAATAAATGCCGCCCCCATCGCACCCGCTATCAGGATACCAAGAAAGCGAACCTCCCGCCCGGCCAACAGTTTCCTCGCGCCACCCCCAAAAATTGCTACACCGACGATTGGTAGCGATGGCACCAGCAGAAGCAGAAGATTGAAACAATCCGCCAGATGAGACAGCGAAAAGAGAGTGTAACCTTCCAAGGTGAACATAGTGGTAAATGGAGGGACAAAAGCGAATCGGAAATAGAGGCTATTCTCATAGAAATGGTAGAAAGCAAAACCGGATACCGCCAAGAGTGCTACAATAAGCGACCACTTTAAATAGCGATTGACAAAACGTAACCAGTTGCCGGCTCTGGTACCGGCCAGCAACAGATACAGACCGGCCGGGATTACGGTTGCGCCGAGAACATGGAAAAAGATCGGAAGAACCAGAAGCGGTACAGCCCACCATCGGCTCACTTTTCCTGTCGCAATCAGAACACCTATCAGCGTGAAGATTCCCACCGAGAGGGCGAACATCGAATAATGCTCGGCATATCCAAAAAACAGAAGAATGTAACCACCGGAGAGCAGGCCCAGCATGAAGAGTAAACGATCCGCCAGACTATTGAAGAGCCTCCGAGCCCCCAGAGCTGTAACTGCCACAAACAAGATTCCTGAAGTGATCGAAACTGCCCGGTAACTTGCAATTGCGGCAGCTTGCGGATCGCCGCCAACCAACTGTTTCACCCAGAGATGTATCAAAGACTCACCGAATTCACGATATTTGACCAGAGGATTGGTGGCGAGGCGGGCGATATTTTGGTAGCCATCGCCAAGAAAATGGGTCGATGTTCGGAAGACATAGAAGAGCAGTCCGGTGAAAAACAGTATTACAATCGAAATGAGGAGAAAGTGACGGTCGGTGTCGGTTTGCGCGGTCTCAATCGGGGAGCTGTCATTTCGGATAATAAACCTGAGGACAATCGGCACCAGAGCGCCAACAGCCAGCAGAACAATCGGAACGAACGAGGGGAAATATCCCCACCAGTTCACGCCCCAGATGCGATAGTTGGGAAAGAATGCAGCAGCAAAGAAAACCGACAGAAGCAGATAGTAGCAGAGATAGATCACTCGATGGGAGGCAGCAACTGACTTGTCACCGGTCATTCTTCCCTCCGCCTGTCTGCTGGTTTGAAGAAAATCATGCTGTTAGTATCGTCCGGCGGGAACATGAGATAAAGAAAAAACCGCCTCCACAAATCGCGGGAGACGGTCTCAAATAGTTCGTTTATGAAAAGATCAGGCGTAGATTTCTTCCTGGTTGCACTTGCAGACGCCGACATTGGCGCTGCGGAATTTCCAGGCACCAGCATCAGTCTTAACCGCCTTGACGAATTTTACGAACTGCTTCTCTTCGGAACAAACCGGGCAGGTCATGGTGTAAACCTTCTTTGATGATTTATCCGCGAAACTTTGTCTCTTAGCCATGCGAGTACTTCTCCTCTATATCAATACTACTCTCTACATTCGGACTGTCAAGCTCCCTCTTAACCGCCAGAAGGAGTCTATTTGTTTCCCGAAGCAGGTCAAATTCCCGGTTATTTTTTATCCCGGGTGCCGCCTGCTCGAAAAAACGAGCGGCCGACATATAGTCTTTCCGTCTCACAGCCATCAGCGCCTGCAGATACGCTTTCTCGGGATGACTAAGCATCGGAGTCATCCTCCTCAAGCGCCTTCTCGGCTTGCTTCAGCCTCATGACGTACGGATCAACTTTGTACCCGCCAGTTTTGAGGTAATATATGATAAAGGCAGACAAAATCAAGGCCTCTTTATTTTTCTGTAATTCGGCGGTTCGGAGGGTCTCATCGAGCACTGACATGATATGGAGCTTGGAGACAGCATATTGCTCAAACAACTGGCCGATATTGGGTATCAATTTGCGAAAATCGGCAACCGTATCCCCTTCCGCAGCGGCTTCAGGCCCTCTTTTGAGCACCAGCGACTGGGTTGACTGAGGTGAAGCAAGCTGCCACCGGTCGATTTCGGAGGAGATTTTGCGGGATGCTGGAGACTCGTCGTTTTCCAAGTCGAGCTCGTTTCGGATGTTGTCAAGGATGCGGCCAATTCGATCAATATCTGAGTGTTTTAGATTTTCCTGCTCAAGCCAGCGATTATGGTCGGCAAACCACTCCCCCAACCGGTCAACCGGGTCCACACCTGAAGTCATCCGTGAGTCGATCTGTTCCAGACGGTTGATCCCCTGGGCCACCTGCAACCGTTTCTCCTTGGCCGCTACCGCCCGTTCCAGAAAGGACTCGAGCACAATTTCAAACGCTTTGAGATTGTCGGTACGGCTCAATCGCTTTGCTCCACATAGGTTCGGGTGATAGTCCCTGGCTCAAGTCGCGATTTTGGTTTTGCGCTTAAGTACTCCTCAAACATTCCGGCCAGCCGTCCTATCATCCCCTCAAGCTCGTCGGAGTCTGCGGACCGTTTTGGCTCCGTCTTCGCAATCAAGCCAGCCAGCTTCAGCTTGGCCAGACCTTTCAGAGTTTCCCGCCGCCCGTACGGACTAACTTTGCATGCTTCGTCGATAGAACGGTGACCATCAACCAGCGACATAACATTCCACTCCGGCCCCTCCAGTGAAATTTCACGGGGCGCTGTCGAGGCGGATGTTAACAATGCAAACACATCTTTCAGATCAGGGAAAGTGTCGTTGACCATGTTCTCTTCGTCGATTCGGCGCAATCCCTCCAGGATGACATTCTCCACCGATATCTGAACCGTGATTTCCTCTTCGGTTGGAAACTGGTTTTCATAGAACTTAAACGAGCCGCTCTGCCAAGCCATCAAGGTAAACAGCAGTTCTTCTATCTGCTCGCGGACAACGGTCTCAAGATCGATCCGGCTGATAAGATTGCGACCGACCATAATTTCCCCGAGTCGCTTTGAGCTTTCCGAATTGGCTTGAACCCGGACCGCCTCTTCCAACTGTTCCTCAGAAAGAACTCCCCGGTCGCGCAACAACTGTCCAAGGTGGAAGGTCTGACGAGGACCGTAGCCATAGATGATTTTGCCGTCGCGGAAATAAATCATCACGATAGCATCATCGCTCTCGATACCAAGCGTGCCGGACTTTCCGGCAGCCGCAATTAGTTGGAATATCTCAGTTAATGTAAACTGTTCGATCCGGCCTTTCAGATCGAGGTCCATAATATCTCCCGAAACACGGTTTCAGATTACCTACCTGTAACTCTCATAACATTAAGGCGACAGGACGGTTAAGCACGGAACAATCTTTGCCGATTTATAATATCAAACTAATCAATATGTTACAGCTCAGTCAATCGCCTTCGGTATCAGGATAACATGGTTAGCCCTCCGAGTCAACATTGAAGTTGTGCCACAAGTGGCTCGTAAGGCCACTTGTGGGCCGAAGAGTCGTGTGCGACCTTGTGCCCTTAAAAGCCGCTTGCGGCTGTCAGGCTGCGAGCAACCGTGACCTATTAAATAGAATGTCACAATCTATTTAATGCCACGTGTGGCCTTAAGGGCCACTAGTGGCGCCTTTTAGGTAACGGGGGCTGGCTGGTGACAGTATATTCAACATTATGTTACCCAAGGCTACCAGATGAAGGATCAGTTCCAAATCGTCAAGCTCAAGCGCATCCGAGGCCGAACTATGGTCGATATCTCGGGACTGGATGACGATTTCGAAATCTCCCAGGAAACTGTTTACCGGCACCAACTGGTGGAAGGTATTGTCCTGACACAGTCGCAGGTCGATCTGCTGCGTGGTGAAAGTGAGCAGTATCTATGTAATCGTCGTGCGGCCCGGCTGTTGGCGATGCGGGCTCACTCGGTCGGAGAACTAACCGACAAGCTCAAGCAGAAAGGTCACCCGACGGAAGCGATCAAGGCGGTCATCCGGAAGTACCGCGCTCAGGGGGTTCTCGATGACGAGCATTTTGCGATGTCCCTGGCCGAACGGTTGATCAATGACCGGCCGTGCGGGCGACCGTATCTCATCGCCCATATTCAACGAAAGAAAATTGATCGCGCTATCGCCGAAAAAGTGGTCGCGATGGTGCTTGTGGGACACAACGAAACTGATCTTGCCACCGCCGCGCTGGCTAAACGATGGTCACAGTTCAGCCGATTTCAACTTGAAACGGCGCGCACCAAAGCCTATAATTACCTGGCTCGCCGTGGCTTTGGATATGAAGCGGCGAGGAAAGCGTTTGCCAACATGTTAAGCGATCAAAACGAGGTAACGGAAGATTAAGACTGCTGAGATCAGACAATCGTTTCTTGATTATTTCAAGAAGCATGACCATCGCGTCGTGCCATCATCGCCGGTAATCCCGTACAACGATCCGACGCTATTGTTTACCAACGCTGGGATGAACCAGTTCAAGGATGTCTTCACCGGTCAGCGCAAGGTCGAGTATTCTCGTGCGGCCAGTTCCCAGAAATGTATCCGCGCCGGGGGTAAGCATAATGATCTGGATAACGTCGGTTTTACCGCCCGCCATCATACGTTTTTTGAGATGCTCGGCAATTTTTCGTTCGGCGACTATTTCAAAGAAGAAGCGATCCATTTCGCCTGGGAGTGGGTCACGGTCGTCCTCGGACTTCCAAAAGACAAACTGTACGCCTCGGTTTATGACACTGATGATGAAGCATTTAATCTCTGGGCGAAGATTGCCCCGGAGCTTAAGGATGGACGGATTCTCCGGTTTGGCAAAGCCGATAATTACTGGTCGATGGGAAACGTTGGACCGTGTGGACCGTGCTCGGAAGTTCATTTTGATCGCGGCGAAAAATTCGGCACCGGTCCCGACGATATTGTCAATGGCGAGACCGAACGATTTGTTGAAATCTGGAATCTCGTTTTTATGCAGTTTGAGCAGCACCCCGACGGCACAATCGTACCGCTGCCGAAGCCGTCGGTCGATACCGGTGCCGGGCTGGAACGAATCGCGGCTATCATGCAGGACGTTGACTCCAACTACGGGATTGATCTTTTCCAGAACATCATAACGGCCATCTCCGATATCACGCACTCAAAATATGCCGACCATGTCGCTTCGCATCATGTCATTGCCGATCATATTCGCGCCCTCACTTTCGCTCTCGCCGATGGCGCCGGTATTTCCAACGAAGGTCAGGGGTATGTATTGCGACGGATTCTCCGCCGGGCCGCCCGTCATGGCCGTCTGTTGGGAGTGGAGGACCCGTTCATGCACCGGCTGGTTTCGGTGTTGGTCGATGAAATGGGTGCTGCTTTCCCGGAGATTGTCGAGAAGAGATCGCATATTGAGAATGTTGTTCGCGCCGAAGAAGAATCGTTTGGCCGCACGCTCTCGACGGGATGCGACTTGTTTGACCGGATTGTCAAATCGACCAAAGGGAAAGTTATCACCGGTGAGGATGTGTTCAAACTCTACGACACCTACGGCTTTCCGTACGATCTCACCGAAGTGATGGCTTCGGAAAAAGAAATGACTCTGGACCAAGCCGGGTTTGATAAGGCGATGAACGAGCAGAAAGCGCGGTCGAAGACATCGCAGGAGACGGTCAACATC
>DAOUUR010000372.1 GCA_030668045.1 bacterium | reverse complement strand
TACTCTCTTCAATCATGATCTCACCGTCCAGCTCAGAAATCACCTTATGAACAGTCGCCAGGCCGAGGCCCGTACCGGCATCCTTGGTGGTAAAGTATGGTGAGAAGACTTTCTGATGAATCTCAGCAGGTATCCCCGGGCCGTCATCGGAAAACAACACCTGAACGCTTCCGTCTGTCTCCCGGACTTGAACGTCAATCCGCCCTCCGCTGCTGCCAATAGCCTCCAGAGCATTTGTAAACAGATTAACAAGCGCCTGTTTGAGTTGATCGGGATCGGCATCGATCACGGTGTCAGGTTCAATCTGCACGGAGAGATCAACACCAGCCTTTTCAGCTTCGAGCCTCAGTAGATCAAGTTGTTCGCCAAGAACGGCGTCCAGCCTCACCGGTATGCGACGAGCTGATTGCTCCCGCGCGAGGGCCAAAAAGCGTGTGATGATTTCATTGAGTCGCCGCGTCTCTTCCCTGATCTGACGAGTGAACGATTGGTACTCTTCGGCGTTTTCTTTCGGCACAAATTCCATCGACAGTCGCTGGGCCGCAATCGATATCGCATTGAGCGGATTTCTAATCTCATGCGCAACCCCGGCTGCCAGATTGCCCATTTCTGAGAGTCGTTCGCGACGCGACGCTTTAAGTTCGAATTCTTTGAGACGAGAAATATCGTACACAACCGCAACGACTCCCCGGTCGTTGCTTCCCTCTACCGACATTGTAGAGGTCGCAATCAGAAGCGATAGACTCTGTCCGTCTCTAGTAAGTTCGATTTCCTTCTCGTTGGAACCCGACTCCTTGGCAAGCCGTGCAAAACTTATCGCCTCGTGTTCGGTAAGACTGTCCCATGATTTTCCCACGGCGTCACTCAGTCCGAAGATCGCACAGAAAGCCTGGTTGCCCAACGTGATCGCGCCATCCGATCCAACCACAGCCACGCCCGTACGCATCTCATCGAATATCTTATCGGTGACCGATTTTATCTGTCGAAATTCCTGACCAATCTGCTTGTGTCGATGATGGCTATTGAAATAGAGTAATGTTACCAGCAGCAGTATCGCCAGCACACCGGAGACCGTTATCATCTGTATGTCGAATCCACGAGACACTGCGTAGTAGCCTTCCAGAGATAACCCCACCCTAAGCAGACCAAACTGATGGCGAGCCGAAGAAAATGGTCGCACCATCTCAAGTACATTGCGATCCTGATATACAAAAGTACGATGCGTTATCGCATCGCTTTCCAGGGCCCGTGTCAGAAATGGGTCAGTCTCTATGGAGGGCAGGTCGTCAGTTTTTCGCGAGGAGAACACCACGCCCTCGGTTGTCTGGTAGATGACGTACTCAACACCCTGTTCCATCGCCATCTTCTGCACCAACGCCCCGATCTCTGTCTGACGTAACGCTTCGGTGTAATGCAAAGCGTCGGCCACCAACAAGACGACACGGTCCAGCTGGTTGGAAATCTCTAAGTAGAAATGGACTGTCTCGTCAGGAAACTCGCCTTCGTCGAGAAGCAGGACGTAATTCTCTTCGGGATTGGCAAGCAACTGCCGCACTTCTTCAACCACAAAATCTGGCGGGTCAACCACCGGCCCTCTCACCGATGCGCCAACGACTTTCGATGCCTGTGAATCAAAAATGAACGCTCCGAATATGTCATGTCTCAAAGCGATCTTCAAGAGATCATCTTCGGTGATGCCTCGCAGTTCCCGATCAGCCAGATTGACAGCGATCTCATGGAAACGGCGGTGCACGAAATAATCGATTATATCCTCCGAGACGATTGTATTCTCGGCAGCCTGAGCCAGCGCTTCTGAAAACGCCTCACCCTGCAGGACCAGAAGTTCGAGACTGTCGGAGCGGCTGCCATTGATACCGATCCATGTGACGACAAACACCGCCGCGACGAAAATCACCGCGATAGTTGCCAGGAACCGTCGGTCCAGACCAGGGGAATCTTTTAAGAGATCAACTGACATACGAGAAAGTTATTGGCACTGTCGTTGGCAGGCAATGAAAAACTTGCGGCTGTTACTTACCTGCCAGGCTAGACTCATTGGTCGGTTCAGCACTTGCGGTCTGCTGCCGGCTGACAGGCAACTCTACGGTGAAGACAGCACCTTTATCGAACCGATAGTCTATCGTGCCGTAATGGGCATCGACAATTCGGCGACACGTTATCAGCCCAATGCCATGACCTTTGCGTTTGGTAGTGAAGCGTTTCTTAAACACAATCACCGCATTCTCCGGGCCAATACCCTTGCCGTTGTCTCGCACTTCGATACGAAACTTCCTGGGATCGACCGAGGATTCGGCCAGCGAAGTACAGATTTCAATTCGGGACTCGTCAGGGCCATCCTCAAGAGCCTCAGCGGCGTTATTGACAAGATTAACCAACAGTTGCTGCAGCTGCTCGATATCGACTTCTCCAAGAGGGAGATCGTCGCAGAGTTTGACGATCACTTCAATATCATCGTAGCGATTCTGGGGTTTGAGGAAAGCGACCACATTCTGAACAAGTTGATTGATATCGGCTGTGTCAAAATGCACTTCGCCCATATTACAGTCCATCAATCCGTCGGTGAAGCGAACAATCTTGTCGATAGCTGTCTTCATCAGTTCCAGCTTCTTCTCAATCTTCTCGGTATCGCCCTTCTTCATCATCAGCGGCATCAATTCAACATTACCGGAAAGAATGGCCAGGAAGTTGTTGATCTCATGGGCGATATCACCGGCCATCTCGCCGCGAGTATAGTAACGATCCAGACGAATCATCATCTCCTGGAAGTTTTTGCTCTCGCTGATATCCCGAACAATAAACAGGTAGGCGCTTATCGGATTGTTCGCGCATCGGATTGGCACCGACAACATGTAGGCCGGAAAAACAGAGCTGTCTTTCCGGCGACAGAGGACTTCGAATCCTTCATCACCGCCGACCGCCCGTTGATTGGCCAGGAGGTCATTGACTTCCATACCCATCGCTTCATCGGGAGAAAATCCAAAATCATGCGCTGCTCTGGTATTAAAAAGCATGATCTTGCCGTCGGACGATATCGTAAAAATGCTGTTGGGAGTGCTGTCTATCATTGTGGCCAGGAATGATGTTGACTCATAGAGCTGTTCATTGAGCGTCTGGAGCCTCGCGTTGGAATCAACCAACTGCTGACGATT
>DAOUUR010000097.1 GCA_030668045.1 bacterium | reverse complement strand
TTCTCCGGGAATATCGGGGGACGGTCGGAACGATAATGGCGTTCGGTATTGTCATAGCGACCTCGTGTGTAGACTACTTCCTGTCCCGACTCCAAAAAGAGTTCGGCTGTTTCTTTAGCCTGGTCAAGAAGGCCGCCGCCGTTGTTGCGGAGATCGAAAATCAGGGCCGAAACATTCTGGTCGTTGAGGGCACCAATCGCTTCGCGCAGTTCGTGGGATGTCTCTTCGGCAAAACGGGAGAGACGCACATAGCCGATATCAGTGTTTGGCACAACACCGTAGTAGTTGACCGACTTCAACGCGATTACCGCTCGTTCAACTTCAAATTCAAGAAGATCAGCGATGCCGGTCCGTTTGATAAGAAGTATCACTGAGGTCCCAGCCGTGCCACGCATCAGTTTGGCGGCGTCGGATGTTTTCATTCCCTCGGTGGACTGGCCCGAAATCTCCCAGATAACATCACCGGCCCGCAGACCACGACGATACGCCGGGGTGCCTTCAATTGGCGAAACGATTCTGATCCGCTCGTCACGTGAGTCGATCTGCATTCCCAATCCTTCGTACTTGCCGTGAGTGCTTTCCATCAGGGCGTCATACGATGATTTTTCCATCAGAACCGAGAATCGATCCAGGTCGGTTAGCATGCCGCGAATACCGGCCTTGATAATTTCCTCGGCATCGACATCTTCCATGTACTGATTCTTGATATGGAAAGCAGTGGATGTCAATTTCTTGATGTCACGCAGGAAACTGTCCCGTTTTTTCGCCGGTGTAATCTCTTTATTGTTGGTCGAGAGTTCGTCAAGGTTTATATGAACAGTGTCGGCCCAGAGAACCGGTTCGTCGGGAAGCTCAAGTTGCAATGCTTCACCGGTACCGGCAAACCAGATCATTGACAGCGCGAATAGTGTAACACCAAAAAGTTGAACCACGTAGCGGGTCATGTATTTCCTCCAATCAGAGTAGGCGAAAAGTTGTTTACAAGGTATGTATTAAAGCGTGCTTGTCAAGTTGTCCGAGCCTGACTACGCACGCGTATCCTTCTGTATATTATACGGTTAAGGCACTCTAAACGTTCCGGGTAATTTACTCTATCTCCAGGACGCTAAATAAGCCGTTGTCGTTATTATGCTTATGTATTTACTTCGACACAACAGCGCAACTTTTTCGTACCGTATTATGTTGATAGCTGTAGGCGTTCCCCTAAGATGCTACCACACACCGGCTTGCTTTGTGGATGGCAAAAGCGGTTGCAGGCAATTTGTGCAGCGACTGAACAGCGTACTGAGGATTGAAGATGAATTTTGGCAAATCAAGACTACTGGCAGGATTGCTCAATCTCCTTTGCCCAGGATTGGGCCACATCTATTGGAAAGAAATCACCTTTGGTGTTTTTGTTTTTCTGGTCGGAATCATAGCCGTAGTTCTGTGGACGGTGGTGCAATTTGTCGAGCTGCCGTTGTGGGCGGTCGTGATTCTCTTCTCGCTACCGTTGATTTTCTACCTGTTTACATTCGTTGATCTCTTCGGAGCGATGGCGCGTCGTGATTCGAAATGGCAAATCACCTGGAAGCGACCGCTCGTCTTTGTTCTGATTGGAATACTGTACCAGGTGTTGGTACCTCTGGCGCCGGTCAATTTTGCAATTCGTAACGCGCCAGAGATATTCGCGATGGAAGACAACAGTCTCAGTCCGCTATACTCCGAAGGTGACCTGATGAAAGCCAGTACCTATGCTTATGAGGTCAATTTCTTTTTCCTAGATCAACCAATCGTCCGGTCGTTTCCCGAAAGATATGATATCGTTCGATTCACTACATCTTCGGGGCGACGGCATACCGCGATGGTAATCGGTTTGCCCGATGAGGATATCGGGATTGGTGGCGGTCTGATGGTCGTCAACGGATTGCCGCAGCTGGATCGTGAGGCGAATCAACTCACTTTTGGCGCCGATTGGCCGTTGACATCAGTCGATAGTTATTCTATCTTGGTTGCCCGAATGAAATTCGGCATAGTAGATGAGATTTATCAGGTTCCTCTTATAGATATTTGTGGTAAGGTCTCCAGACTCTGGTGATAAGAATCCGAAATTTGATTTTCGACCTCGACGGCACCCTGATCGACTCCTCTGATGGGGTCGTGGAAGCGGTTAACTATTCATTGAAAATGTTGGGTGAGCCGGCTCAGCAGGCCGATGCGATCAAAAAGTTCATTGGTTTTCCTTTGTCCCAGATGTATCCGGTTTTTACCGACGCTCCGTTGGATCAGCTCTATCACCATTTTCAGGTTAAGGCAGCCGAAACAGTGATTGTTTCAACCTTCCTGCTTCCGGGGGTAGAGACGGTGCTGGGAACCCTCCGCGCCCGTGGTTTAAGAATGGCTATCGCTACCACCAAGATCAAAGAGCATGTTGCCGGGATAGTCGCCAAGTTTGGATGGGAAGATTATTTCGATGCAACGGTCGGGGGGAACGAAGTGCCAGTAGTCAAACCAGACCCCGCGGCGTTTCGGTTGGCTCTCAAGCGTCTGGGTGCTGATGCCGATGATTCGCTGGTTATCGGCGACACCATCAATGACATTCTGGCAGCGCAGGCTGTCCCGATGAAAGTCGCGGCTGTCAGGTCACCATTTGGAGACGGGGCAGAGGTTGAGGCGGCTCGGCCCGATCATCTGCTGGAATCAATAGAGGAACTGCTACAGATACTGCCATGATACAGACAAGGAGTATTCGCTGATGCAACTTATTTATGTTCATTCGTTCCAGTCGCCGATAGGCAAGATAACACTCGCTTCTTCCGATGCCGGACTGGCCATTATAAAACTGGCCGGGGAACGCTCTGCTGATTTTCAGAAGATGCTGGCGAAACGTTTTGGTAAATTCGAGAAAGCTTCTGGAGGGACAACCAACAAGAAGGCCCAGAAACAGATACTCGCCTACTTGAGCGGTAAGCGGCGGACTTTTGAGATCGAACTCGACATCGAAGGCACCCCGTTTCAGAAGAAAGTGTGGCAGTGTGTGCGGAAGATTCCCTATGGCGCCACCACAACCTATGGCCAGATTGCTCGATCGATACGAAACGACGGTGCTTCTCGGGCAGTTGGGTCGGCCAATGGTCGTAACAGTCTGCCGTTGATAATCCCGTGCCACCGGGTTGTCGCATTATCTGGTCTGGGGGGATACGCTGGCGGTTTGGCAACGAAGAAAAAACTGTTGAAGATAGAAGGAAGTCTCTAAGTCAGACTGTAGTTGAGATAGCCTGCATCCCGCCCGGCAAGGGTGTTGCGTCGTCAAAACAGGCGTTCATCGCGGGCGAATTCGAAATTGGAGCAAACTATGGACCCACGTGTGAAAAAACTAGCCCAAGTGATAGCACGTTACTCTCTTGGACTGAAGAAAGGGCAAGTCGTTCAGATAGTTGGTGAACCGGCGGCCCTTCCCCTCATCAAAGCAATGAACAACGAAGTGATCGACCTCGGTGCGCAACCTGTTGTCGATCTGACTATCCCCGACAACGAAGAGTATATGCTGAAGCACGGCTCAGATCAGCAACTCAAATTCCTGCAGCCATGGGCGCGACTGAGAGTCAGCAAGATAGATGCATACGTTGTCTTTCTCGGTGGCGAGAACACCCGGTATCTGGCCAGTGTTGATCCCAGGAAGCAGGCTCAGGTGCGTTTGAATCGCAAGAAAATCATGGACCTGTTCTATCGTCGTGTGGAGAAAAAAGAACTCCGGTGGTGTCTGACTTTGTTCCCCACCATTTCAGCCGCTCAGGAAGCGGACATGTCGCTGACCGATTACGAGGACTTCGTGTATGGAGCCGGTCATCTGGGTGCAACCGATCCGGTCAAGCATTGGCTGAAGGTTCGGAAAGAACAGGCACGTTTGGTCAAAATCCTCAACCGGATTGACCAGTTGCATTTCAGGGCCGAAGGTACCGACCTCAAGCTTCGGGTCAAGGGTCGCAAGTGGGTCAACTGTGCCGGTGAGAACAATTTTCCCGATGGTGAGATTTTCACCGGACCGATTGAGAACTCTGCCGAAGGAAAGATTAGGTATACTTTCCCGGCTATCTTCATGGGGAAGGAAGTCGAGGACATCACCCTGACATTCAAGAAGGGCAAGGTCGTTAATTTTGGAGCGGCCAAGAACGAGGCGTATCTGAAATCAATGATTGAGTTGGACCGAGGAGCGAAGTACATCGGTGAGGTTGCTATCGGTACCAACTATGACATCAAGACCTTCACCAAAAATATACTCTTCGACGAAAAACTGGGCGGCACCTGCCATCTGGCTCTGGGTAATTCGTTCGCTGAGACCGGCTCAAAAAACAAGAGCTCGTTGCATTGGGACATGATCTGTGACCTGAAGAAGGGCGGAGAAATCATTGCCGACGGTAAGACGATTTATCGCAACGGCAAGTTCCTGGTATAGAGAAAACCGGAGTTAACAGACGGGAGAGAAGGCGATTTCTTGCCACTCCATATTGAATACAGGAAGGTCGGTGTTGTTACGTCGGCCTTTTTCTTGGATTTGTGA
Source organism: bacterium (assembly GCA_030668045.1). Taxonomy (GTDB): domain Bacteria; phylum Zixibacteria; class MSB-5A5; order GN15; family FEB-12; genus DAOUUR01. The sequence continues at coordinate 3,147 of DAOUUR010000097.1, read as the reverse complement.
TCAGGGTATGGGGGGCGCCGGACCGGTGGGAATGCCGAAAAGGTGCGCGACAAGATAGGTGATATCAGAGACATTGGTGCTCAAGGAGGCGTTGGCGTCACCGGCCTGTATCGCGACCGGCGGTGGCCCAAGCGGAACACCAAAAAGATAGTTCACCAGATAGGTGATATCGGAGATGTTTAGCTCGCCGTTGTTGTTGGCGTCACCTCGACGAATATGCAGTGTGGATAATGCTCCCGATTCGACCACGGTTGGTTGGTATGTCATCAACGACGAAGTCAACTCCGAGCTGTAGCCACTGAACGAAATTGTATCCAACTCGTTACTCAGGTCTCCGTAAGCATACTCATCAACAGTGCAGTAGAGGCGGAGGATTTCTCCACGACCAACCACCAATGGTTCCGATGTCCCTGCCGAGAGCAGATACCGGTAGCAGTTAAGTTCCGGTTGGGAATTGTCGCCATAGATGACATCGAAATGGTCAGTGCGCGATCCGAATGTAACGCTGTCAACATCGACATGGGGCACGGTCTCAAATCCGAAAACTATGTCCATGCCGATCAGCTCCTGATAATTGGCCAACTCCACCGACAGTACCGCCTGAGTCCCGGCGTAAGCTGAATCTGAATCAAGCGAGAGCGTATCACCTAGGACTATTATGTAGTCCACTTTGTTTTGCGTAATCGTGTCAATGCCATTGACCGCTGCCAGTGAAATGTTGAACGTTCCGGCGCTGTTGAAGGTGTGGAGCGGCTCCCGTACGTATGATGTGTCACCATCACCGAATGACCATATCCAGGCATCGGCGGTGGCCGGAAGAGTGACGGTAAATTGTACGTCTAAAGGCGCCTCACCGTCGGTTACATCGGCCTCAAAGGCAACCCCATACCCCCGGGCAGCGAAAGCATTGACAATTCCCCATCCGTACGTGTTGTCGGGGGTAGCAGCATTGTCGGCGGTCGATTTGATCGCTTCCATTATTTGATAACTGTCAAGGTCCGGGCGAGCCTCAATTATCAAGGCCACAACTCCCGCCACCAGCGGTGCGGAAAGCGAGGTGCCGTTTGCGTATCCATAGGTATAGTCGTCTACCGCCGAAGCGGCAGCGGTGCTGACTCCTCTGGCGCAGACTTCCGGCTTGATACGACCATCATAGGTAGGCCCGCGCGAGGAGAACGAGGCGATATATCCGCTGGCGTCCACCGCGCCAACCGACAGGATGTCAAAGGCATCGGCAGGAGTGGAAATGGTGCCGGTCCCTGGTCCGCTGTTGCCTGCCGACTTGCAGACGATAATCCCCAGCGAGGCGGCAGTGCTCGCCGCAATTGACGTCGTTGCCGTTGCGCCGTCGAGGTCTTCGAATATGTATCCGCCGTACGGTGCGTCAAAGACCATATATCCCAGCGAAGAGGATACGATATCGGCCCCATGCGAGTCGGCCCATTCCAGGGCGGCCACCCAGTTGTCCTCCTCGACTGGAGTCTCGCTACCCACGTCCTCCGTCTTGGCCAACAGGAAATTGGCTTTGTAGGCTGGTCCATAGTGAGATCCGTCGTCATATCCACCAATACACGACCATATCAACGTTCCGTGATTCCACTGATTCGGGAGATCCTCCGCTTCGTTAGCGGTTTCGGCGTCGTCAAAGACAAAGTCGTACTCATCGAGTACCCGACCATCAGTATAGTGCTGAGAGAATGACTGGTGGGATTTGCGATACCCGGTATCAAGGATAGCAATGGTAACTCCAGCCCCTGTGTAGCCGGCGACATGCATGGCCGGTACATTGAGTTGGGTTAATTGGTCCAATGAGGTGCCGTACTCAAGCGGAGGCGCCAGACTCTTGGGAGCGGTGGTCTTTGTGGCGTCCGGTTCGACCGGGACAACATCGACCGGGTCGCGACGATATCTCATCAATGGCTTGATCTCAGCAACAAACGGCAGACGGGAGATTCTTTCCAGCGCTTCGATCGGAATCTCGAAACTGGCAGCGTTGAGCCAGCGCGAGACTCGGCGCAAGCGACTACCGTCGGTGGTGATTCGATCAATATACCGTCTGACAACCGGAAGATCGGCAAAGGTTGCTGTGACCACTCCGGCCCGTTTCCGCCGTTTTTTCACCTTGTCGGTGAATCGAATTTCGCTGGCCCGGCTTTCAAACTCTTTTTGGCTGAAGACTCCCTTGTCGGTGAAGAAGACCCAGACATCTACAGTCTCGCCGTCTCGGTTTCGCAGATAGTCCAAAACCGGGGCAGGGAGCACTTCGGCAGCTTTTGATCGGAGAATTGGCTGCGTGACTGCTGACCCGCCACCGAGATGTTTCGGGACATCAGCCCCTGCCGGAATCGGCAGGATGATAGCCAGCGACAACAGGGCAACAAGGCCGGAGAATGTGTTCTTGAAAATCTTCATAGCAACGATTCGTTATAGTCTGCGGAACGCCACAGCTTGTAGTATCAACTCAAATTTGGCGGCTACTCTGAAGATAAGGCTACACATCATTTTGTCAACACTAAATTGTTTGACGCCAACAAGTATGGGGAGCGCCCCACAGTTTTGTCGGACGCTGCAGCCAAGCTTCGATTTCGCTTCTTTGTTTGATTCTCTTTTCCAATTGCTAACCGTTTGCTTCCCATAGAGATCGTCAACCTGAACTGGAAGCTGAACAATTAGTTTCAGAGGGCATGCCTTTCGCTTAGATATCGGCAGCGGTGAGTCCGATTGTCTATCGAATCAGACGGCTCGGCGATCTTACCGCACTTTTGACCAGGCTTGTAACCGATTTGGAGAGATTATGAAAATGATGAAACGAAAACTTGGTTCCGTAAGAGGCCTTACGCTCATTGAGATGATGATAACGACGGTGATTATCGGCATCGTGGCGATGGCAGCCGTACCACGGATGCAGATTGCTTACGAGCGCCTCAAATTTAAGAGGGCCAACAAAGATGTCAACTCAACTCTCCGTCTGGCTCGTTCATTGGCTATCACCGACAACGAGCAGTACGGTGTATGGTTCGATAATGCCAGCAAGCAGGTAATCATGTTCAAGGATATCGCCAACCCCGGTGCATACACATATGATTCCGGTGACTCCATCTGCCGAGTTGACACGCTTCCCCGAGAATTTGCCAATATTGTTACAGA
>DAOUUR010000591.1 GCA_030668045.1 bacterium | reverse complement strand
CAGAATTACCCGAATCCGTTCAACCCGTCTACCAGTATCTCGTTCAATTTGCCGACAGCTTCCAGTGTGACCTTTGAGGTCTTCGATATTCTGGGTCGCTCAGTTGATCTCCGCGATCTGGGCTTCCGCTCAAGCGGTCAGCATGTTGTTGAGTACGATGCTTCGGCTCTCGCCAGCGGTGTTTATTTCTACCGCATCCAGACGGAGTATGCCGCCGAGGCAAAGAAGATGATTCTTCTAAAATAGAGTTTGTGCCAAATTGGTGCCGAAGCCCCGATCATATGGTCGGGGCTTTTTTTGTTGTGTCGATTCTGGTTTTGCACAATATTGCCCTTGATGATTTCGAAGTATCCAGCAATGCCGATACGCTTTAGGATAATATAGTGCCACTTAAGTTTCGCACCTTCGGTAAGACAGATGTCGGGCTGGTTCGGTCCGGCAATGAAGACTATCTTCACATCGATGAGAAGAATGGTGTCGTCGGTGTGTGTGATGGTATGGGTGGGCATCAGGCTGGTGAAGTTGCCTCTATGTCGGCCTCGCAGACTCTTCAAGGCATTTTCGACCACTTCCAGAAGGAAATCAGGGACGACCCGCGACTCGGTTTCCAACATAATGTCCCAATATCTGGCGATATCCTACTAAGGGCTGTCCGGCTGGCCAATCGAGAAATCTATAACAGAGCAGCGCTTGATCCGGCTCTATCGGGGATGGGGACAACAATCGTAGTGCTCTCTTTGGAAAAGGACATCGTCTCGGTGGCGCATGTCGGCGACTCCCGCGCCTACAAGATAGTAGATGGCCGGGTGGAAGCGCTCACTGAGGATCATTCATGGATTGCTGAGATTCAACGGTCACAGACCGTTACTCCCGATGAAGCAGCTTCGATGGTCGGCAAAAACGTCATTACACGTGCGCTCGGAGTGCGCGATACTGTGGAGGTTGACTTCCGGGCGTTCAAGATCAAACCGGGAGACCGGTTCATGCTTTGCTCCGACGGTCTCTGTGGATTTGTCGATGATGATGAGATTTCGGAGGTTGTTTACAAGTGCGGTGATGACAACCAGCAGGTAGTTGACAATCTCGTTCAGATGGCCAATGATCGCGGTGGGGCTGACAATGTGACGATTGCGGTGGTAGAGGTTGACGAGGTGGAAGAGTCGGCCTATTGGGACGTTGAGGTTTTTACACTACCGGCGGAGACATCGGTCGAACTCCAGGCCGAAGATGACTGGTTGGAAAAGGTCAGGACACACAAACCAGAGAAGGAGAATGAGGCCGCCGAAGATAAAGATTCCGGTGGCCGATCATCGTTGATCTGGATTTTTGCCATTTTCGTTATTGTGGCTATTGCCGTAATCTACTATTCCACTAAGTAGCGGCTACCATTACTTCTTGCAATTCCCGTCAGGCGATCTAACTTACACTCGTGGGACCAACTGCTGACATGTCACGGAGGCGATTTCGGCTCCGGTGGGCCTTAGCGGTCTTTCTGATTGCCCTAATTTTCCGGTTTATTTTTCTGCTTGAATTTCAGTCGGTGCCGTTGGCCCAGACTCCGACTATGGACATGGAATACCATCACCAGTGGGCTACAGCGATTGCCGAGGGGCGGGAGTTTATCGACGGTGCCTTTTTTCGAGCGCCACTCTATCCGACTTTTCTGGGAATTATCTATACCGTCTTCGGGGATGGCTTTTGGGCCGTACGAATTATCCAGGCCTTGATGGGCAGCTTGACCGCAGCGCTGGTTTTCCTGATCGGGTTACGGATATT
>DAOUUR010000015.1 GCA_030668045.1 bacterium | reverse complement strand
CCGTAGTCGCACGGCACGAAATTGATTTGCCCGGCGTCCAGGGCTTTGTAGAAACGCAGCGGCAAGATAATATGGTCAGGCTTATTATTGAAGGCACGGCGGTGAGTACCTCGGTGCTGGAACTGGCTTTCGACCATACCGACCTGGCAACGCGCGGCTATACACAGACTGGATCGGGCGAGCCATTTGTTGCTTCCGCTGGCCGCATTAGCGCAATTCTCGATGGTTCCGACAGGTACGAATTCTTCTTTGAAGATATCACCACCCGGGATTCAGAAATCGTGATTCAGGTGCAGACCGGAGAGTCGCACCACCAGATACGGATCAACACGGGAGAAGTAACCGAGTAGTCTTAAATCGCACAGTTAAGTGTGGATAAGAGCGAAACTTGACCAACTATTGCCCCGGTATAAGGTAATTGGGGAGACAACAATAGCAGCCAACGGTGAAAACAGAACTGAGAACCATTTAGAATTAGGAGGATTTCATGACTACGCAATCCAAGAGTGGCTTTGGAGGCGGGAAGATTGCGGCCATACTGGGCGTGATCCTCGTGGTTGTAGTCGTCATCGCGTTTATCGGCTTTGATGGCATGGCCCCAGACGAGAGCGACGCGACCGGAGCAATCGGTGCAGCCAAGAAGTACCAGGCCGAGCAGATCGGTGACAAGGATGTCCTACTGAAGGACCCGGAATTCCAAACCCTGTTGCAGAACGATGAAGTTCAGGCGTTGATCGCCGATGAGAACTTCCAGGCGCTGATGGCTGACGCCAACTTCGCAAACATGCTGCGCAATACGAGGTTTGCAGACATTATGGCCGATGTCAATTTCGCGGGAATCATGGCCGATGCGAAGTTTGCCGACCTGATGACCGACGCGAAGTTCGCTGACATTTTCGCCGATGCGAAGTACGCAGATGTCTTCACTGATGCGAAATTTGCCGGCATCTTCACCGATGCAAAGTATGCTGACCTGTTTGTAGATGCCAAGTTCGCCGACATCATGCGCGATGCCAACTTCGCAAACATCTTCACCGAAACAAAGTTTGCAGACATTGCTCGTGACGCCCGCTTTGCCGACCTGATGCGGAACACGCGCTTTGCTGACCTGATGGTCGATGCGAAGTTCGCTGATCTGATGCGGAACGCCAAGTTTGCGGACATTGCCAAGGACGCACGGTTCGCAGACATCATGGCCGATGCAAAGTACGCCGGCTTGATGGAAGACACCAAGTTTGCCAATATCATGGTGAACACGAAATTCGCCAACATGATGACGAACGCCAAGTTCGCTGACATGATGCGGAACGCCAAGTTCGCCAACATCCTCTTTGACGCCAAGTTTGCTGATATCATGATCGATGCTAAGTTTGCTGATCTGATGCGGAACACCAAATTTGCGGACATCATGGTCGATGCTCGGTTTGCGGACATGATGCGGAACGCCAAGTTTGCAGACATTCTGACCGACGCCCGCTTTGCCGACATGATGCGGAACGCCAAGTTTGCAGACATCATGGCCGATGCCAGATATGCCAACCTGATGACGAACACCAAGTTTGCCAACATCATGACAAATACCAAGTTTGCAGACATCGTCAAGGATATCCGGTTTGCAGGCTTGATGACCGACACCAAGTTCCTCGCGGAGTTTGATAAGAAATAGAACTGCGCGAATACAGACGAGTCAGGCTGATGTAAGATGTGGGAATCCTGCGCCTGACGAGAAGAAGACGCGATAGTGAATCACTATCGCGTCTCCGTTTTGATATTATCGGAGACTTACAACCAAAGTGATAAATAGACCGATCGTCCGTGCCGCCCTGTTGATGGTGGCTATTGTTGTATGCGCAACATCCGCTCACGCTCAGCTCCACTCCATCAAGACCGACAACCTCAGGCTTCTCTATAATAGTGCCACGCACTCGTACCTGGCACCCTATACTGTCCAGTGCTTTGAAAACACCATGAAGTTCCACCGGGCACTCTTTGATTTCAAACCTTCGGACAGGATAACTATCCTGCTGCATGACATGAGTGACTATGCCGATGCCGGGGCTACTGTCTCACCGCGCAACGCAGTCTTTATCGCTATCGCACCATTCAGCTACGCCTACGAGACCACTCCGGCCAACGAGCGCATCAATATGATCATGAACCACGAACTGGTACATGTTCTCATGGGTGACCGGGCCTCTGGGTGGGATCGATTTTATCGAACACTCTTCTCCGGTAAAGTGCGGGAGACGGCAGAGAACCCATTGTCCATTCTGTACAGCTACCTGACCACACCCCGACGGAACGCTCCCCGCTGGTACCATGAAGGCATAGCCATTTTCATGGAAACCTGGATGGCCGGCGGACTGGGTCGCACTCAGGGAGCTTACGATGAAATGGTCTTCCGGTCAATGGTCCGCGACAGCGCCCGCTTCTACGATCCCGTCGGTCTTGAATCGGAAGGCATCAAAATTGAGTTTCACGGAGGTGTAAACACCTATCTCTACGGCACCCGCTTTTTTGGCTACCTCGGGTTGCAATATGGCCCGGGAAAACTGCTGGAATGGACCGACCGTCCCGGTGGGTCAAAAGCGTACTTTGGCTCGCAGTTCAAGAAAACGTACGGGATGTCGCTCGATGATGCCTGGTCCGATTGGGTTGAGTGGGAGCATCAGTTCCAACAGGCAAATCTTGACTCGATCCGCCTTTACCCCAGAACGCCGTACCGCAATCTGTCGCAGCGGGCGCTCGGTTCGGTCTCTCGTTCATTCTATGATCCGGACGCGGGGAAAATCTATGCCGCCGTTAATTACCCCGGTAAGGTAGCCCATCTTGCATCGATTGATATCGAAACGGGCGACATCGAGAAGCTGTGCGACGTCAAGGGGCCCGGTATGTATTTTGTAACGTCGCTGGCTCATGATCCGTCGACGAATACACTGTTCTATACAACCGACAACTACAACTGGCGTGACCTGAGAGCTATTAATATCGATACAAAAAAATCTCGAACCCTTATCAAAGATGCCAGAACCGGCGACCTGACCTTCTGCCGAGCCGACTCATCGATCTGGGGCGTTCGGCATTACAATGGAATATCGACGCTGGTCAGAATCGAACACCCATATACCAAATGGGATCAGATGTACTCTTTCCCTTATGGTAAAGATATTTATGACCTTGACATCTCCCCCGAAGGTCAACTCATAACCTCCAGTCTTGCCGAGATTAGCGGACGGCAAACCCTGATAATGATGAACGTGTCAGACTTGATTGCAGGTGATACATCATATGTAACGCTGTTTGATTTTGGAAACAGTGTCCCGGCCAATTTCATATTCTCTCCGGACAGTAAATACCTGTTCGGCTCATCGTATTACACTGGCGTCTCCAATATCTTTCGGTATGATTTCGCCGCCGACTCGATGGATGCTGTCACCAATTGCGAAACAGGTTTCTTCCGACCGATTCCGGCGTGGGATGATTCTCTGATCATCTTTCGCTACACCGGGAAGGGTTTCATACCAGCGATTGTTCCATTTGAACCGCTGGAAGATGTCAGCGCCACGACGTATCTGGGTAACAAGATCGCCGAGAAACATCCTATCGTGCGCGACTGGATAAGCGATGCACCATCGTCAATCAATCTCGATAGCGTGATCACCGATTCGGGAAGTTACCGCGCACTGGCCAACGTACGGATGACATCGGCCTATCCGATTGTCGAAGGTTACAAAGATTTCCCGGCCTATGGCATGCGACTGGAGTTCAGCGATCCGGTCATGATTCATAACTCGAACGTAACTGTTTCATACACGCCCAACTCGCCTCTCCCCCGAGATGAACGCGTGCACGCCAACTGGTCCTATTCGTACAGCGACTGGGAATTGAACGCGAAATACAACGGTGCCGATTTTTACGATCTGTTCGGTCCGACTAAAACAAGCCGGAAAGGAAACTCGCTGGGACTGCAATACACAAAAAACCTGATATATGATCCACCGCGCTCGATGGATTATCATTTCAACATAACCGGATACAACAACCTGGAACGGCTGCCCGACTACCAGAATGTATCCGCATCGTTTGACAAGTTCCTGACTTTTGGTTTTGATCTCAAGTATCGCAACACGACTTCATCGATCGGGGCTGTTGACACCGAAAAGGGTATCGTATGGCAGCTTATCTCTGGCAATACATATGTCAATGACAAAGTATTCCCGCGAGCCATAGCCAATCTTGATCTTGGCATCCCTCTGCCAATCAGTCATTCTTCGATCTGGCTGCGAACATCAGCCGGATATTCACCCGGCGACAGGAATGAACCTTGGGCCAATTTTTACTTTGGTGGTTTTGGCAACAACTGGGTTGATCATAGAGATATAAAACGATACCGCCTGCATCACACATTCCCCGGTGTGGAGATCAATGAAATTGCTGGAACCAACTACGCGCGCGCAACTGTGGAGTGGACTCTGCCGCCCTTGCGTTTCAGGCGAATCGGAACACCGGCCTTCTACTGGACCTCGACGCGACTTAACTTCTTTGCCAGTGGTATCGTGACGAACATCCAGCACGAGCCAACCCGCCGTGAAGTCGGTAACGTCGGAGCACAAATGGATTTTCGCATCATGATGCTCTCTCACCTGAGGTTGACATTCTCGCTGGGGTACGCCGTTGCCTTCGAAGAGGGACGAGATACAACCGATGAGTTCATGTTCTCGTTGAATCTGTTGTGAGCTTCCTCATCGAAACACCAATCGGTTTCCTGCCGGTACTGGCTTTCCTGACGGCGCTGATCTACCTGGACAGCTATAAGCTGGTTAAGCTGCGATCTATTGTCACTACGATCATCGTCGGTGGAATCTCCGCTGCCGCTGCCATGTTAGTAAATATCTGGTTGCTAAACTCTTTCACTATTGATACGACCATCTTCACACGCTACGTGGCACCACCTCTGGAGGAGATCCTCAAGGCGACCTATATTGTTATCCTGATGAAGAGGCAACGAATCGGCTTCCCCGTAGATGGTGCCATCTACGGCTTTGCCATCGGTACCGGATTCGCCCTGATCGAAAACATTTACTACATGAGCGCTTTGGAGAACTCTTCTATCGTGCTCTGGATTGTGCGTGGCTTTGGCACGGCCATCATGCATGGCGGGACGACAGCTATCTTTGCAATCATCGCCAGGACGATGGCCGACCGTAGCACGTCGGCAATCACGGCACTTCTGTCCGGGCTGCTCGTGGCTACAATTGCCCATTCTCTATTCAATCATTTTGTCCTGCCGCCGGTCATCATGACACTGCTGCTGGTGATCTTCTTCCCCCTCCTCATCATCGTTGTCTTCAACCGAAGCGAAAAAGCAACCCGCAACTGGCTGGGGATGGGTATGGATGCCGACACCGAACTGCTGGAGGTTATTACGTCTGGTGGCCTTTCCCAGACGCGGGTTGGTCGCTACCTTGAATCGTTGAAAACCAGTTTCTCCGGCGCAGTAGTTGCCGACATGCTCTGCTTCCTGCGTATCTATCTGGAGTTGGCCGTCAGGGCCAAGGGGATTCTCCTGATGCGTGAGGCCGGTTTTGAAATATCGTCCGACCCTGAGATTCGCGCCAAGCTGGAGGAACTGAAGTTCCTTGAACGATCAATCGGAAAGACCGGAAAACTCGCAATCCTGCCATTTATGAATATCTCCAGCCGCGACCTCTGGCAACTTTATCTGGTAGAACGATAGCAGGTAAGCCTGTTTTAAAGCAGGCCTGCCTGTGCGCGGGGGCGTCCAATTTCTGATCATTCGGACATCGATCAATTGAATATGCATCATAACGACCGATTTAAGATAGCGAAGCCGGTTCATCTATCAAAAGTGCATGGATTTCGTAGATAGATCGGATTGATCAAAAACAGGAGCGCCGAGGTGGAAAACAACAGACAACGCGAAAGAATGCATGTCGTCGCCTACTTGAAAGTGCGCGAACGTGAGACAGATCAGACTATGGGACGGGTTGTCGATATCACCTCGCAGGGGATGCGCCTGTGCAGTCGTCATCCACTCCAACCGGGCAGTCATACCGCCTTCAAAGTAACTCTTCCTTCAATGGATGGAGCTGGAGCCGAGATTGATTTCCTCGCCGAGGTAATCTGGTGCAATCAGGCGACTCTTCCGGGATATTTCGATGCCGGGGTTCAGCTGCAGGGGTTGTCTATCAACGAAGAAGAAGCGATCGAGTGCTTTATCGAAAACGCGCGTTTCGAAGATCGGTTTGTTGCCGTCTCCGAGTCCCTTTCAATAGAAAACTAATAGCTGTTCCGCTACTCAAATATCACACCCACCGCCTGCCAACTATCTCTTACCGACCGGCGAAATATATATCACAAACAGTTCCTCTCCGTCCAGACCGAGAATTCGATTGGTCTTGTCATCATCGTAAGCCGCAATAGCACACGTGCCAGCACCTATCGATTCAGCCGCCAAATAGAGATTCTGACCGACATGGCCGGCATCAAGAAAAAGGAACCGGTATCCTCTAACATCATAACGCCAGGTCATACGCTTCGTTACCGCCACCCAGAAAAACGTCACAGCTGCAGCCTTGATCATTCGCTGACCGAAGGCAGCGTCGGCAAGTTGATCGGCCAGATCAGGGGCACTGTCTAACTTGGTTAACTTGTGATCAAGCGCCAGAAATCGATAAAGGCCCGGTTCCAGGCCATCGACATTGTTGATGAGAAGCAGTGTCTCAAAGGCATGTCTGGCTCCGGCCGACGGTACGGTACGAAAAGTAGCGGTCGCCTCAGTGTCTTTCATCCCCTGCACTCCCTGAGTGCACCAGAGCAGATATGACAACTCCTCCAATGAAAGCGGATCGTCCGAGTATTTCCGAACTGATCGACGCTGATCAATCAACTGCCGCAGCCGATTGTCGGGCGGGACAAATCCTGCGGGTGATGGCAGATCGATGACCGTTCTGGTTTTGTCGAACTCTAATTCCAGCGGCGGACGTTCGACACCTTTCTCCTGATCGGACTTACCGCGGTATTCGTACTTGGTCTTTTCCAGAAACTCTCTTCCAATATTGCTCATAGTAGATTTCTCCAGTCTGGCCCTGTTTCGAGACAACCTTCAAGAGGGTGTTTCGATCTGTTGAATTCATGGCTATATACGAGAACATGGATAGGTAGTAAAGAATATCTCATCACGAAAAAGACAAAAAAAAGGACTGCCGACCGGCAGCCCACAGATAAGCTGGTTGCTCCTTAGCTGACTCTGAAACTTTCGGCCGAATGCTCCAGGATGGCTTGATAGTCGCTGAACTTGTGTGGTTCGGCGTCGCAGGTAACAATGTATCCGCGACAGCCATCAGTCAGAACATAGGTTTTGGCCTGCACCTGTCCCTCCGGCATCTTGTACACGTATGTTATCCAGAGCGCCAGATGATCATTGATATATGCTTCGCCACGATCCTTCTCTCGAAATCCGGGTGACTCTTCACGGGTCGCCGCGACGATCTCTTCAAACAATTCTTCCACTTCAAATCTCAGCGGCATCTCAAACGATGCCACTCCGATGGCCTCGTAGAACATGTCAGAGCCATCCTCAAGCGGACTAAGGGCGCACCATGATTCGCTTTCCGGATCCCACATAGTGGACCAACCATCAGGAAACACGATAGAAAACTCAAGGTCGTCGTTATAGAACCGACCCTCTTCCTTTGGCTCGTTACAGGAAAGCAGCAATGCTGCAATTATGAGTATCGGTATGAAGATTGATATGGATCGTATCGACATTATCGTTCCTCCTGAAGATTCGCAACCATCCGGAAGCCAGCGATAATCCGGACTTACTACCTACAATCGGTCGAATGATCCAGCCTGTTTAGATATGGCCATGTGCAGTTTCAGAACATTAATTGGAGTCCGGTCACACCGGATTTCAATGGGGAAAAACTATTTTTCTTCCTCTACGCATAGAAAAGACGGGGATTGATCCCGATCAGTGTATCTTGAAACCGGCCCTAAGTCCGCCAGCCGCAACAAGTCGTCATTGCGAGGAAGTTCGCCCAAGGCAAACGACGCGGCAATCTCGCCTTCTACGCCGTCAGGAACTGGTGCATCGAGCGGGCTGCTTTGCGACCTTCGCCCATCGCCAGAATAACTGTCGCGGCGCCGGTAACGACATCGCCGGCCGCCCAGACGCGATCCTTTGATGTCTTCATCGTCTCCGGGTCAACCTTGATCGTTCCACCGCGGCCCGTTTCCAGACCGGGAGTGGTGGCAGCAATCAGCGGATTGGGACTGTTACCAATGGCACAGACAACTGCATCAGCCGGCATGATAAAGTTGGAACCTTCCATCGGCACCGGACGACGGCGACCGGAAGAATCAGGTTCACCGAGTTCCATTCGCAGACATTCGATCTCCTTGACCCAGCCGTTCTCATCGCCAATATATTTCACCGGATTGGTTAGGAAGTCAAAGATGACTCCTTCTTCCTCGGCGTTCTCAATCTCTTCCAGACGAGCGGGAAGCTCCGAACGTGACCGACGATAGATGATCCTCGACTCGGCACCAAGGCGAAGCGCCGTACGGGCACAGTCCATCGCAACATTACCACCGCCCATCACCATCACCCGCTTGTGCTCCTTGATCGGAGTGTGGTATTCGGGGAAAAGGAAACCTTTCATCAGGTTCATGCGGGTCAGGTATTCATTGGCCGAATAAACACCGTTGAGATTTTCGCCGGGCACATCCATAAACCAGGGCAGGCCCGCCCCGGAGCCAACGAAAACGACATCATATTCGTCGAGGATACTGTCAACCGTTCTGGTCTTGCCAACGACAAAATCAGTTACCAGTTCAACGCCGAGGGCACCGAGGTAGTCAACTTCGCGCTGGACAATTGCCTTTGGTAGACGAAATTCCGGAATACCATAGATCAACACCCCACCCATTTTGTGGAGAGCTTCAAATATCGTAACTTCGTGACCGAGTTGAATGAGATCACCGGCAACAGTCAGACCCGCCGGTCCGCCACCAACCACGGCGACTTTCTTGCCGGTCTTCGGGGCCTTTTTCGGAATCTCGATTTTTCCCTGCTCTGCCTCCCAGTCTGCGATGAACCGTTCGAGGCGACCAACTGCGATCTGTCCTTCTTTCTTGACCAGCACGCAAACTTCCTCGCACTGCTCTTCTTGAGGACAAACACGACCGCAGACGGCCGGCAGACAGTTTTTCTCTTTCATTATCTGAATGCCACGCGCAAAATCACCTTCGGCAATCGCTTTGATGAAACCGGGGATATTGATTTCTACCGGACAATTGTCAACACACTTCGGTTTCGGACATTGGATACAGCGCTTGGCTTCTTCAATCGCCAGAGCAGCCGGATAACCAAGGGCTACTTCGCCAAAATTGTGACTCCGCACTTCCGGGGCTTGCTTGGGCATCGCCCGCCGGTTCAGATCGAGCGGCTTTTTCTTTTTCTTCTTTTTTTTCGGATCAACCATACTACTTTCCCTGAGCTCTCAGACGATGTTCTTCGCACCTGCTTGTCCTCAGCGGGACAACCTCTTCTGTCATATAAGTCTTCCGCCGTTGCAGAAGTTCATCCCAGTTGACCTGATGACCGTCAAAATCGGGACCATCAACACAGGCAAATTTGGTCTCCCCCCCAATCGAGACACGACAGACACCACACATACCGGTACCGTCGATCATGATCGGATTGAGACTCACCCACGTATCAATCTCCATCGGACGGGTGACATCCGAACCGCGTTTCATCAGGAACGTGCAACCGTTGATAATAACCCGGTCCGGTTTTTCGTCGATATCCTTCAGAATATCAGGCAGGCGACTAATATGCCCCTGATATCCTTTGGTACCGTCACGCGTAATCTGAATCGTTTTATCCGAGACAGCCTTGAGACGCTCTTCCCAATAGAAAAGATAAGAACTGCGCCCCTCGACCAGCGTGATAACGCGATTACCTTTCTCTTTGAGGGCGCGCGCGATTGGGAACATACTGCCTATTCCATAACACCCGCCAACACAGAGAACAGTACCGTACTTTTCGATTTCGGTGGCGTTTCCGAGCGGACCAACCACCGTAGGGATCGACGTTTCTCTTTGAAGGGCAGCCAGCCTGTTGGTGGTGCTGCCGACATTCATGAATATCACAGTGACCGTGCCCAGGTCCGCATCCCAATCGGCTATCGAAAGAGGAATACGTTCCCCTTCTTCCTCGGCCCGCAGGATTACAAACTGGCCCGGCTGAGCTTCGCGAGCCACGTTGGGCGCCTCCAGTGTCAGGAGGTGCATGTTGGGCACAATCATTCGGCTTGCAACTACCTTAAACATTCTTCTTCCTTATCTTTACCGGCTGCGGATTGGCCTTTAGTGATTCTCCCTGGGGCATGACCACAAAAAGTGTCCCGGGAGCCTGCTCTTTAGCTATACGTATCGGCCATACTTTCTTGAAATCGGCAGCCGTTACGGTCACATGGTCACCATCGGAAAGCTTCGCGCGGCGGGCGTCATCGGGGTTTACTTCGACGACACCCTCTCTGAAGATAGCACGGGAGCCATCAACCCAGGTAGAGAGAGCCATTCCGCGATAGACATGCTCAACAGCACAGGCGCTGAGCATGAACGGGTAGCTCTTGTCAGCTTTTTTCGCCGCCGAATTCTTACCGGCACTAACAACCATCTCGCTCTTGACGGTGATCGTCTGTGGTTTACGGGCCGGTCTCTCGAAAGTCCGCAGTCCTGGAACGACTGTTGACATTTCCTTGTGGATGTCGGCCGCACTCTTGTAGTCGAACCCAGAGACACCCATCTTCTTTGCAATGCGACACAGAATCTGCCAGTCGGGCAGGGCCTGACCTTTCGGTTCAACCGCCTTGCGCACGCGCTGGACTCGTCCTTCGCCGTTGAAGAAGGTGCCGTCGGCTTCGGTAAAGGCAGCCGCCGGGAGATCAAGATCAACTTTCCGGCTCGCCTCGGCAGCGTAGAGATTCTGCGAGATCACAAAATCGGCCGCTGGAGCATCGCCGTTGGGTGCGTTCTCTCCTATGAGGTAAAGAACCTTCAGCTTCTTACCTCCAAACAGTGCACCGCCTTGCTTGTTCGGCTTGTATGCTGGAAGCTTGACGCCCCACGTTTTTTTCAACTCACCTGCCTTCTTGGCATTGCTTGATGCCATCGCACCGGGGAGAAGTTCGGGGTAGGCGCCCATCATAAGCGATCCAATCAGATTGTTCTGAACCGGTAGCGGCAGGATACCGGCCCCGACATTACCGGCCAACTCATCAATCAACGCGAGGATTCGAGCACTACTGTCTAACTGCAAAAATTCCGAACCAACCAGAACGACCGATGACTTTGCCTCTTTTAACAAGCATGCGATCATCGCCAGATCATCTTCGGTACCGGCTTTCTTCTTTGTATCAGTTTTCTTCACGGACAATTTGACCAACTTCTGAAGTGTGGCAACTTCATCACCGGGTAACGGTTGCACCCACTTGTCGGCCAGAAGGCTGAGGTTGTGTTGACGGGGATGAATACTCAGAATCTTCGCGCCGTTCTTCATCGCTCGTCGAATCTCAACACCCACAACAGAGCGGCCAAAACGGGAATCAAGTCCGACACAAAGAACAACCGATGCTTTCGCAACCTCAGAGAGCGGGGTTGCTTTCTGCACCAGGTTGAGATAGGCATTGAATCCCGACCCGTAGAAGGTGCGGGCTGATGTATCTATGTTGTGCGAACCCAGAGCAACACGAACAAATTTCTGAGCGACGTACAGGTCTTCGTTGGTGCAATTGGGCGAAATCAGGATGCCGGCTTCATCGGGTCCACATTCGGCAAGAGTCTCCGCAGCACCCGCGATAGCGTTATCCCATGAGATATCAATGCCAATATCTCCGGCATTCTTCTGCGGGGCTAACAAACGCTGGTGCCCATTGACCACTTCGGATATACAGAAGCGACCCCGCACGCAGAGCTGGCCATTGTTGACCGGATCATCAAGTACCGGCAGGCTGCCGATGATTCGATTCTCTTTCACCTGCAGGCGCATCTGACAACCGACCCCACAGAACGAACAGGTAGTCACCTCTTCGCGATCCGGTTTGCCTTCCCACTTGCGATCTTTCTCGGAGAGGGCGCCGGTCGGACAGACTGAAACGCAGGCACCGCAGAACTCGCACCCGGCTTCAACATGGGTGCGTCCATAGGCCGGTCCGATGACAGTCTCACGACCACGATAATTGAAGGCCAGCACATTGGCCGTACGAATTTCCTGGCACATCCGAACACAGCGGCCACAGAGAACGCACAGGTTGTAATCGCGATCAAAAAACGGGTCTTCTTTTTCAACCCGGTTATTTCGGTAGTAGATCGGATACTTGATTTCTTTAATGTCCAGCTTCTCGACAACATCCTGCAGTTCGCATTGGCCGTCATTGGGACAGTACCGACACCCGGTAGTCACTCCAGCCTTGCGCACTGTTCCCATAAACGCGCGGCATTCTTCTGTCTCGGGACAGATCAGACAACTGGAGGTATGTTCGCTCATGAAGAGTTGCAGTATCTCGGTGCGGACTTCGTTGAGTGCAGAAGTATCGGTACGGATGATCATGCCGTCACTCACCGGGGTCGTGCAGGCGGTTGGAAAATTGCGGAAACCATCCACCTCCACAATACACAACCGGCAGCCGCCGTGGGGCGTGAGTTCCTTGTGGGCGCAGAGTGTCGGGATATAGATGCCATTCTCTTCGGCTGCCTTCAGGATCGTGAGGTCAGAGGCAACCCGGTACGGTTTATTGTTGATAGTAATCGTCAGTTTTGCGTCTTTTTTTGTCATGATACGCTCCGTTTCGATCTGATGACGATCGCGTTGCCAGCCAGAGGATCAAAACGACAGACCTCGTAACAAGCTTTGCATTTGATACAGCGCATCTCATCAATGCTGTGCAGTTCCGACTGTGCCCCGCTGATGGCATCGGTCGGACAGACGCTGATACATTGCTGGCAACCGTTGCACTTGTCAGGTTCGATAAAATACTCGATCAGTTCCTGACAAACTGCCGCCGCACAGTGATTCTCTTTCACATGCGCCAGATACTCCGAGCGGAAATGACGCAGAGTCGTCAACACCGGATTGGGGGCTGTCTGCCCCAAACCGCAGAGCGAAGCCCGAGCTGCTGTCTCGGCCAGACTCTGAAGCTTGGCAAGATCTTCCGGCTGACCCTGACCCTTGGTAATTCTTTCCAGTATTGTAACCATGTGCCAGGTGCCAACCCGACAGGGCACGCACTTGCCACACGATTCTTTTTGCGTAAAGTTCAAAAAATAGAGAGCCAGATCAACCGCGCAGGTATCCTCGTCCATGACGATCATCCCGCCCGATCCCATGATCGAACCGGCAGCTGTCATCGACTCATAGTCAACCGAAATATCCAGCGATTCTTCCGAGAGACATCCACCCGAAGGACCACCGGTCTGAACACCCTTGAACTGTTTCCATGAACCGCCGCCGATATCTTCGACAATCTCTCGCAGTTTGATACCAAGCGGAACTTCGATCAGTCCCCCCCGGCGAATTGATCCAACCAATGAAAAAGTCTTGGTGCCATAATTTCCCTGCACACCAAATCCCTGATACCACTTGTATCCGTTGCGTAGAATGTTCGGCAGAGTGCCAAGCGTCTCGACATTGTTGATGATCGTCGGCTTGCCATACAAACCAGAGACAGCCGGAAACGGCGGACGTGAACGCGGCATGCCGCGACGTCCTTCGATACATGCAATCTGCGCGGTCTCTTCGCCGCACACAAACGCACCGGCACCCTCTTTGATAGTGATGTCGAAATCGAACCCACTCCCAAGAATATTTTCCCCAAGCAAACCGCACTCGCGAAGTTGTTCGATACCCCGACGTAATCGGGTAATAGCCAATGAGTAGTCCGAGTTGATATATATCCATCCCTTTGAGGCGCCAATGGCAAAACCTGCGATCATCAACCCTTCGAGCACCGCGTGTGGATCGCTCTCGATCAACGAACGATTCATAAACGCACCGGGGTCACCCTCCGAGACGTTGCAGATCATGTATTTCTGGTCGGCCTCAATACTCCGGCATATTTCCCATTTCTTGAAGGTGGGAAATCCCGCGCCGCCACGTCCTCTCAAACCAGCTTCTTTGACTTCACCGATCACCGCCGGAGCTCCCATCTCAAGCGCCTTCTTCAGGCCGAGGTAACCATCGTTGGCCAGGTAGTGATCAATATCTTCCGGATCAATAAAGCCACAATTACGCAGGACCAATCTCACCTGCGGTTTGAGGGCAGGCAGTTCAAAAAAGTTCGGTAGTTGACTGGTGACCGGGTGGCCATTGTTGCTGAAATGT
>DAOUUR010000295.1 GCA_030668045.1 bacterium | reverse complement strand
CATACTCGTTTCATGTCATGACGAGTTTATTCTACAGCACTTTAGGAATTTCTGTATCGTTGATCAGGGAATGTTTCACCTGACAGACCTTCACAAATCAATATCGCGGGATTGCCGTTTCTTGGTTCTTGCTGGCGGTCGGGAAGATTATGGCCGAGATTTGAAAGTCCGACAATGCAAGTTGCTTTACGACTCATGGCAATTGCTCAATGTTGACCTGCAATATGGCATCATGAGAGATGTCGGCCATGAATTCGAGCCATTTAAGAAATTGATTGGCCAGTGGCTACGCAACAGAGACGTGAAAATCCTTGGCGAAATCGAACTCGGAAATGAAAATGACGACGCGAAACACGATTGAGTCCGGGTGGCGCCCCAAAATCCCTACCATACCACCCCTGATAACGTGACCGCTCCACACTGGCAAAGGACAAATCCGTCATGGCCGTTGAAAAAGCCACTATGTGCTGTGGCTGGTAGATGTTCTCATCTGCTGCTGTGTTTAATGTTTCGCAGGGTCCTGGCGCGCGAGACCCTGCGGGCCGTATCATCGACGCACCGCCCCTTTTCCCCTTGCTATAAGTTCCCGTGTGATATATGCTAACCCTAAGGAGGCGCTACTTGCAGGGCGAAGGATAGTGAGAATGGCGATAGACGGAATGGGAATGGAACAAGATCAATGAGCGAATCACACAGGTCGAAGGCAACTGACGGGGAGATTTCTTGATGTTTTTCAAAATCACTCCAAGCGACGGTATGGGTGATATTTTCAACCGTAAGCGTTCACCTCGCCTTCGTTTTACTCTGCTGATCCTGATCTTCGCACTCCCGCTACTTTTCACCGGTTGTGCCGAAGATGACAATCCGATCTCCCCGGAAGAACAGCCTGTCTGGGGTATCGATGACTCTCCGACCACTGCCGCCCTCAGCGGTATCTGGGGCGCAGCCGATAACGATATCCACGCCGTAGGTGATAGTGGTACTATCATTCATTTCGACGGCAGTAGCTGGAGCGACGAAAGCGGAGTCACATCAAGAGGTCTTGGGTCTATCTGGGGCAGCTCCTTCGACAATCTGCACGCCGTAGGTGATAGTGGTACTATCATTCATTTCGACGGTGATACTTGGAGTGTCGAAAGCAGCCCGACCACCGAGCCTCTTGCTGCCGTGCACGGCTGTGCCGAAACTGTTTTTGCGGTCGGACAACAGGGTGTGATTGTCCGACACGATAGTACCGGTTGGGCATCGATCCCAAGCGGCACCTCATTCTCGCTGTGGGATCTGTTCTGCCTCTCACCAACGGAAGCTTTCGCGGTCGGTTCGGGCGGAACCATTCTGCATTATCAGGACGGCACCTGGTCGGCAATGACGAGCAATGTTTCCGGCTGGCTTGTGTCTGTCTGGGGCAATTCCGCAAGCGACATGTGGGTAACCGGTGAACTGGGATTGATTTTGCACTACAACGGATCTGTCTGGTCTGCCGTCTCCAGTCCGACCACCAGTTGGCTCAATGCCATTCGGGGACGGGCTGCCGATGATATTTACGCGGTTGGGCAGGCCGGAACAGTTGCGCACTACAATGGCAAAGACTGGCAGATAATTGATGTCGAAACATCAGAGCGGCTGTTATCGGTGCATCCAGTTTCAGAATTCAATGTTCTGGCGGTCGGCGAAGAAGGTACAATTCTCCACTATCGCGCGCGCTAGTGAAGTAGGGCAGGATCCCTGCGATCCTGCCACATAATAATCCTTCCGCCATTTCACCCTTCGACCCTTCGGCATACGCTCAGGACAGGCCTACGCTCAGCCTGACCTAAAACAGGCTATGCCTGCCCCCCAAAATCCCTACCATATCACCCCTGATAACGCGACCACCCACTATGGCAAAGGACAAATCCGTCAACCCGTCAAAAAGGAGACAATTTGATGCCGCCGAAAAGACTACCAACTCACCACTCACTACCCAAAAAACAGAAAACGAACCCATTTCCTCCAACCGGGTACTTCACCGGTTGGGTAGGGCACCGTGTTTTGATGTATTTCTCTGTCGGTGTTCCTGATTCGATCCGCGTGACGGTGTTATGAATCTTTAGCCTGGTCCTGCTCAATCTCTTCGTGGATCTTGAGCACTCGTTCATAGGGGATAGCCAGCCAGCTTTCGACCTGGCAGGCCCCGTGAGAGCGACTGATCAGGGAGACTTTGGCGGCCGACTCTTCATCGGGAGCATCATAGATGTCCATGAAATCCCACTGCCCGAGCAAGGCATAGTGAGACTTGAAACGAACCTCCGGGCAGGCCTGCTTGATCTGTTCAATCCAGGCTCTACCGGTTCTGGCTCGTCCCTGAAGCTTGGAGCCGACCTCTACTACGCCAGCATCTTGAGCAGAGAACTTGGTCATCAGCACAAATGTTTTCATAGCGAACCTCCTTGAAGCTGTTTGCGACAATTATGATGAACGAGATGTCTGTGATTGCGCAAGTATTGTCGTATAGATACTATTAACAATATAACGAAATCCCCCGATAAACCAATGAGTTTCTGTCTGCCATGACGGATTTGTCCTTTGCTATACGGGCGTGATCATCCGATCAAGTGTGATGTTATAGAAATATTGGGTGGCTTTACAGGAAGCTCTCAGGGCCAAACAAGTTTGACCCTGCTACCCGGCCACAGTTTGAAGGGTTTGCTTGTCCGTTACGGGCAGGCCGGTGGTTCTGGGCCTAATGGCACACCGAACAAGTACTCAACAAGGTACGTAATGTCGGATATGTTAGTTTGCTCGCCGGTGTCACCGTTGGCATTACCTTCCTCGGGACACGGAGGAGCTGGTCCCAGCGGTACACCGAACAGATAGTCAACAAGATACGTTATATCGGATATGTTGACATTCTCTGTGCCATCGCCGTTGGCGTTGCCGCGAATACCTATGCAGCAGCCGAAAATCGGATGCCCGGATACCATATAAAGACCTCCTTCGGCCACAAAGCCTGTCACAAAGTCGGTATTGAAAGAAAAGAGGGTTGGTATCGTATCCAGTTTCGCGCCACTCTGATCATATCGCGACAGATGAAGCGTCGAGTCATTCTCATATTCCTCGCCTGCGAAGAGGCTGATGCCAATACTATCCAAAAAGACTTCTGGATTGGAAAATGAAATGTGCATCGGCGGAGTTGGCACCGTTTCATCCCCGATGAGACTTCTCAACCCAGCTGGAATCGGAGAGGAGATAGCGACCAATTCTGTTGGACCTCCAATTGCAGTCGAGTCGACCGATATCGAAACAAAACTGCCCATCAAATCTGCCAATCCGTTAGTCTGTCTCAGTTCATCGGTAGACCATTGACCTGGAACAGCCTCAGGAAGATCAGGGTGGCAAAGAGTAAAAATCCCCGATGATGACGGCGCGGAAGGTGCAAATTGGATGGTAAAGGCCGTATCGGCCAGTAGCGTCATAATGCCGCTTGAAATCAGTCCGCCGTCTTCAAAAATGGAAATCGAAGGCGCTGAGGATAGTGGCATTGTACTGTACGCTGTTATTGTCACAATGCTCGATAGTATCTCACCCACGATCAAATCGACGAACGTGTCTGCATCAGCAAGGCTGATCGGCTCTACCGTAACGACCGAATTAACTGTATCAGGATCGATTTCAATGGGAACCATTCCTGGTGCGCTCAATATTATCAAGTCATTTTCTTCCAAGACATAGAACGGTATTACCTCCCCTTTCTCTGACTCGTCGATGTACCGGATGTACTTTACTTCGTCGAAGTCAGTAACAGAATTGATATCCTGCCCCAAAGGCACACTAGATGAAGTAACAATGGTCGCATATAGGCTGGAAATTGCATCGGAAAACTCAATTATCAATTCCACGAAGGCAACACTTGCCGGCTGGAAGTTGCTCCAGTCATATTCTATACCGTGACTGGTTGTTGAGCCTTCTGGTAGACGGGGGCCATCGGT
>DAOUUR010000153.1 GCA_030668045.1 bacterium | reverse complement strand
CACGAATATCGACTCGCCAAAGTGCAGCACCGACCCGCACCATTTCCAGTGAAGGAAAAATGACAGCGCTAGCAGAATGATAGACAGAGTCCATGCCGTCCAGTCGTAGCGCTTGTGGGAATCGAGAACATCAATATTGGTTACCATAAGAACAGTCAATATAGAATCGCCGGTCCTCTCTGTCAATCGAGACCAGTCTGGCCGACTGCCTCGATGCGGACCGCGACATCTACTACCTGCGCGGGATGGCGAAGTACAATCGCGATGTGCACAAAATCGACCTTCCGGAGCACGGAGCTAAACTCTTGCAGGTCAATCTATTGGTGGATTAAAATTTGGCATTACTGACCATCGTGCCGCTTGATTTTCGCCTGGGGTTGTATTATCATCCAAGTTCACACTTTGTATGGAGAATGACATTAGTGTACGACAAGAAGTTCCTTAGAGATATTGAGTCACGCCTGGCCGATTGGGACAAAGATGCGTCCAAGACACGTGCGAAGAAATCGATGCCTCGTTTTTTCACTGTTTCCGGTGTCGATATCGATGAACTCTATACGCCCGACAATATTACCGACGCTGGCACCGAGGATTATTACTTCAAGAACATTGGTTTGCCCGGCCAGTATCCTTTCACTCGCGGTGTACATCACACTATGTATCGCACGCGCTTGTGGACGATGCGCCAGTTTGCCGGTATGGGTACGCCGAAACAAACGCACGACCGGTTCAAGTATATCCTTGAGCAGGGAGGCACCGGTCTTTCCACGGCGTTTGATCTGCCGACCCTGATGGGTTACGATTCCGACCACATACGTTCGCTGGGTGAAGTTGGTAAGTGCGGGGTGGCGGTTGACACGCTGGCCGATATGGAAATTATTTTCGACGGTATCGATCTCTCCGAAGTATCAACGTCGATGACTATCAACTCTTCGGCGTCGATGGCGCTGGCTATGTATCTGGCGGTTGCCGAAAAACAGGGAGTGCCTTTTGAGAAAGTACGCGGCACGCTGCAAAACGACATCCTGAAAGAGTACATCGCCCAGAAGGAATTTATCTTCCCCCCGCTGCCATCGATTCGACTGATTACCGACCTGATGGAATACTGCACCAACAATGTCCCACAGTGGAATACAATATCAATTTCGGGTTATCACATTCGCGAGGCTGGTTCGACCGCCGTTCAGGAGTTGGCCTTCACACTGGCTGATGGTTTTTGTTATATCGAGTCGGCCATTGCCGCCGGTCAGAATGTCGATGATTTTGCGCCGCGCCTCTCGTTCTTTTTCAACGCTCACTCTGATTTCTTCGAGGAGATTGCAAAGTACCGGGCGGCTCGTCGCATCTATGCCAGACGTATGAAAAACAAGTACGGCGCGAAGGACCCCCGAAGCTGGCTATGCCGATTCCATACTCAGACGGCCGGTTGTTCCCTCACCGCCCAGCAGCCGGAGAACAACATTGTCCGGGTGGCGCTGCAGGCGATGTCGGGCGTTCTTGGCGGGACGCAATCGTTGCACACCAATTCGATGGATGAAACGCTGGCTCTGCCGTCGGAGAAAGCAGTGACAATCGCTCTTCGCACCCAACAGATTATCGCCCGTGAAACCGGCGTGGCCAACACTGCCGATCCGCTGGCCGGGTCGTACTTCATTGAGACTCTCACCGATCAGATGGAAGCTGAGGCCGAGAAGTATTTTGAAGAAATAGATCGTCGCGGCGGGGTTGTTGCCTGCATTGAGGAGGGATTCCTTCAGCGCGAAATCGCCGGGGCTGCCTACAGCTATCAAAAGGAAATTGAGAAACAGGAGCGGGTGATTGTTGGTGTTAATGACTATGTGATGGAAGGTGAAGAGATCGACATCCCGGTTCTCAGGATTGACCAACAGATTGAACATGACCAGGTCGCCTTTGTCAAGAAAATCAAAGCCGAGCGTGACAACGCAAAGGTTCAGGCGACTCTTAACCATCTGCGTGAAGTCGCGCAGGGTGATGGTAATACGTTTGAAGCTATCCTGGAATGCTCACGAGTTTATGTATCGGTGGGCGAGATGTGTGACGTGCTCCGTGAGGTCTGTGGTGAACATGTTGAATCACAATCGGCAATGCAGGTGTCGTAACAAACATAGTTTGATTTATTGGGAGTGAAACGAGATCAGATAGAGTGATCAAAACTACTGGAACCTATGACGAAAAAAATCAGAGTACTACTGGCTAAGCCGGGTTTGGACGGGCACGACCGCGGAATCAAAGAGATCGCGGCTTCTTTTCGTGACGCTGGCATGTAAGTGATCTACACCGGATTGAGACAGACACCTCCGATGATCGTTGAGGCGGCTATTCAGGAGGATGTCGATGCGATCGGTATTTCGATTCTCTCCGGTGCGCACATGACGCTCTTCCCGGCGATCCTTGAGGAGATGAAAGCCAAGGACGCCGACGATATGATACTGTTCGGCGGTGGGATCATCCCCGACGATGACAAAGAGCAACTTGAGAAGATGGGTGTGGCGAAAATCTTCACGCCGGGCGCATCAACGGAGGCTGCAATTAAGTTTATTCGGAAAGCGGCCGCCGAGAGACAGTCAGACGAAGAAATAATGTAGCTAACGATAAGCGACAATAACTATATCTTAAAGCCCCGGAGGAACCATGGAAAAGAACGTTGATCCACGGCAACAGAAAGTCAGGGATTTGGTCAAGGCATTTGCGGAAAAGGAAATCCTTCCGCGCTCGGA
This sequence comes from bacterium, assembly GCA_030668045.1. GTDB lineage: Bacteria > Zixibacteria > MSB-5A5 > GN15 > FEB-12 > DAOUUR01. The sequence goes on along the minus strand of DAOUUR010000153.1, from coordinate 3,547 downwards.
AGAGCTGGATCGTATGGCCGAACCGCGCAAGTTCCCCAGAGATGTGTACGGAAAACTGGGTGAAGCTGGTTTTATTGGATACTGTATGCCTACAGATTTGGGCGGCAGTGGAAATTCACATCTTGAGTTTATCACGCTCGTCGAAGAGCTGTGCTATTATGATGCTGGCGTCGGTCTGCTGTGTGCCGTAGGTGAACTGGCGACGCAGCCGATTATGAATTTCGCGAACGACGAACTGAAAAAGAAATATGTGCCCGACTGTGCGATCGGCAAAAGGGTTCCAGCCTTTGTTCTTACTGAGCCGAATGCTGGCTCCGACGCGGCCAATCAGTCCACCGAAGCGGTTGAAGACGGCGATCAGTTCATCATCAATGGCGAGAAGATATTCATCATGCACGGTGACGCTGCTGATATTGGCGTGGTCTTCTGTAAGGTGAAGGACAAACCGAAACTTTCGGCTATCATAGTCGAGACCGATCAGCCCGGCTGGGAACCGCGTACGCTTAAGCACAAGATGGGAATGAGAGCGGCCACAACAGGCGGCATCATTCTAAAAGACGTGAAAGCTCCCAAAGAGAACTTGGTAGGTGAATTCGGCAAGGGCTTCCGCTATGCGATGGGTACGCTTGACTCTGCCCGTATTGGTGTGGCCGCGCAGGGACTCGGTATCGCGCAGCGCGCGCTTGATGAGTCTGTTGCCTACGCCAAGAAGCGTGTCCAGTTTGGCGCTCCGATTGCCAAGCTGCAGGCGATCCAGTGGATGATTGCCGACATGGCCACCCGTCTTGAGGCCGCTCGCGGCATGACCTACAAAGCTGCTCTGTTGCAGGACCGTGGCGAGAAGATTTCACTTATTGCCTCAATGGCCAAGCTGTACTCATCCGAGGTTGCCAACTTCTGCGTTGATCGTGCCATGCAGATTCATGGCGGCTACGGATATATCGGTGAGTTCTCAATCATCGAGAAACTGTATCGCGATCAGAGGGTCTTGGAAATCTACGAAGGCACCTCCGAAGTTCAACGCCTGGTAATTGCCGGTAACGTTATCGGTCGCTAATGAAATTCGGGAAGTTTGAAATTGATACCTTCGTCGAGCAGGAATTCCGGCTCGACGGAGGTTCCATGTTCGGAGTTATTCCGCGCTCAATGTGGCAGAAGCTAATTCCGCCCGATGAAAACAATCTGATTCCGATGCGAACGAATCTGTTTGTACTGACTGCCCACGGTAAGAAAATGATATTTGATACCGGCCTCGGTGATTCGCTCTCCAAGCGAGAACGAAGAATTTACGGTACTGATGGATTATCATCGATGGAATCGGGATTGGCTTCGCTGGGGCTATCGGTTGCCAGTATTGACTATGTTATCCTGACCCATCTGCATACCGATCATGCCGGTGGTGCTGTTCGGCTCGACGGTGACCAGTTTGTCCCCCGCTTTCCCAACGCTACCATAATCGCCGACAAGACAGAATGGGAAATTGCCACCAATCCAAACGAACGAACTGCGGCCGTTTATATTCCCGAGCGATACCAGGCCTTGAAAGATTCTGGTCGGCTGGAATTGATCGATGGTAATACCGAACTGTTTACCGGCATTCGAGCGGCTCACACCGGCGGACATACCGAGGGACATTTTGGATTGGAGATGGAATCGGATAGACAGAAGGTTTTCTATTATGCGGATATTTTCTGCACTGCTGCGCATATGAGGGTGCCGTTCGTTCCCGCAACCGATCTTTTCCCGTTGGAGACGATGGAGGTTAAACGAAAGGTGCTTCCCGAGATCATGGCGGATAACGTTGTTGTCGCTTTTGATCACGACATGACAATGCCGTTCGCTCGCGTAAGCGAAGTAGATGGAAAGATGATTGTCCAACCGGTGACAGCTTGATAGTTGATTGAATGAGAAAGAGAATCCCACGCCGACGATTGAGAAAATGAAAGGTCCGGCACAATGTCGCTTGAAGAAAAACTAAACCAGCTTGAACAGATGAGGGCCAAGGCCTCTCTCGGCGGTGGCGAAAAGCGGATTGACGCACAGCACAAGAAAGGCAAGCTGACCGCTCGTGAACGAATTGAGTTGCTGGTCGATCCAAATTCATTCGAAGAGTTCGATCCTTTCGTCACGCACCGATCATCCGATTTTGGTCTGGCGGAGAAGAAAGTCTTGGGCGATGGTGTCGTTACCGGTTGTGGGAAAATCAACGGACGCATCACCTATATCTTCTCGCAGGACTTCACGGTTTTTGGCGGGTCTCTTTCTGAAGCGCATGCCGAGAAGATTTGTAAGATCATGCACATGGCCATGAAAGTCGGCGCACCGGTTGTTGGTCTCAATGATTCGGGCGGGGCACGTATTCAGGAGGGTGTAGTATCGCTCGGTGGCTATGCCGATATTTTCTTGCTCAACACGCTGGCCTCCGGTGTTGTTCCGCAAGTGTCGGCTATCCTCGGACCTTGCGCCGGTGGTGCCGTCTATAGTCCGGCTATCACCGACTTCGTTTTCATGACCAAAGGCACATCGTATATGTTTGTCACCGGACCCAACGTTGTCAAGACCGTTACCCACGAGAATGTAACGTCTGAAGAATTGGGCGGAGCCGATGTGCACGCATCGAAATCCGGTGTGGCACACTTTGCGTGCGAAAACGAGGCTGATACGATTACTAAATTGAAACGACTGCTGAGCTACGTGCCGCAGAACAACTGCGAAGATCCCCCTATGGTTGAGTGTACGGATCCGCTTGATCGCGAGGACGATGAACTGAATCATGTCGTTCCTGAAAATGCCAATCAGCCGTACGATATCAAGGACGTCATAAATCGCGTGGTTGATGTTGGGTCTTTCTTTGAGGTTCACGAGGATTTCGCACAGAACATTGTTATTGGTTTCGCTCGGATCGGTGGTCGTTCTATCGGCGTGATAGCCAATCAACCGGCGGTGATGGCGGGTGTGCTGGATATCAGTTCGTCAACGAAGGGCGCTCGTTTCATTCGTTTCTGCGATGCCTTCAATATTCCGCTGCTGACATTCGAGGATGTGCCGGGATTTCTGCCCGGTATTGATCAGGAGCATGGGGGGATTATCAAGAACGGTGCCAAACTACTCTATGCCTATTGTGAAGCTACTGTTCCTAAAGTTACTATCATCACGCGCAAGGCGTATGGTGGCGCTTATGACGTTATGAATTCCAAGCACGTTCGCGGTGATATGAACTACGCCTGGCCGACCGCCGAGGTTGCGGTTATGGGCTCTAAAGGCGCGGCAGAGATTATTTTCAAACGCGACATCGCCGATGCCGATGATCCCGAAGCTGAACTCGCCAGAAGAACCGAGGAATACCGCGAGATGTTTGCCAATCCGTACATGGCGGCAGCGCGCGGGTATGTTGACGATGTGATCGAACCGAAGACTACTCGCCAGCGGGTGGTGCGCGCTTTTGAGATGCTGGCCACGAAAAAAGACTCCAACCCACCAAAGAAGCACGGGAATATTCCGTTGTAAGAGTATCAAAAGCTATGACGCGCAAAATCACAAAAATACT
>DAOUUR010000518.1 GCA_030668045.1 bacterium | reverse complement strand
GACAACCCCAACGATACGACAGCTGGCAGAGCCGAGAATATCAAGGGCACGCTGGGCAACTTCTTTCTGAGTCGAACCGGCTCGAAGCACCAGTAACAAACCATCAACCTTCGGTGAAAGAAGCATCGGGTCCGACACCGGTATCACCGGAGGTGAATCCAGCAGGATCAGGTCGTAATAGAATTTCATTTCTTCAACAACTGTCCCGATAGCCTCAGCATCGAACACCGTCGAAGGATTCTCAGGCTGGCAGCCACTGGTAATAATGTCAAGCTTGTCAATACCCGTTTTTTTAATAGCGTCCATAGCATTGAACCCGTCGGACAAAATCTCCACCAGCCCGTAGTCACGATCGACATTGAACAGCCGGTTGAGATTCGGCCTTCGCATGTCGCAATCAATCAGCAACGTCTTAAGGCCCTTGTGGACAGCCGCAGTGATGCCCAGAAAAGAGCACGTGGTTGACTTACCCTCCGCCAGTGTCGCCGAGGTAATCAAGAGACTCTTCAGTTCCTTCTCGTCGTGGTTGTTGCGCAGACGATGCAACAGTCGGCGGAATTCGGTGGCATACGGTGCCTCGGGGTTGTAGTAATCAATGAGAGACAAGTAACGGCGGGCCACTAGTATCCTCTACTTCCTTTTTGCCAGATTATCCAGCACATCGCCAATCGCCCGATAGGCAGTTTCTACCTCAACCAGCGTCTCTCTGGCTTCTGCCAACGAAGCATTAACCTGAAGAGCTTTCCGGTAGCGATCAAGCGCTTTTTCCCAGACAATTCTGGCCTTCTCAAGGTAGCAGCGAGCTAGTTCGGTATGCAGATCGGCATAGTTGGGATTGGCCACCAGTTGGCTCTCCAGCTCCGTCGCCCGGTTGTCGATCGTATCCTCGTTGATCCAGTTGGGATGCAGCACATGCTTCATGTGGAAAGCGACCTGGGTACGATACTGACGTTGACGCACCGTCTCTCGAACAGCTGTCAATTGAGCGAGTGCTACTTTTAGATCGGTCTCCTGCAGCGCTCTGACCGCTGAGCGGAAATCGGCGCTGTCAAACTCAGTGCTGATTATGGCAGCCTTCCTGAAACAGTCTGTCGAGCGCGATATCACATCCGCCATCAACCCGGTATCGCTCTGATCAAGGGCATTGGCCACCAGCGCCAACCCTTTGTTGAAATATGCTTCACCATAATAGAGATTGCGATTGACCGCTTCCTGAAACTGCTCAACAGCCTGGCGGTACGACCCGGCAGCCATGTAAGCACACCCTAGACCATTGCGATAGTCGGCATACTCCGGACAATGCGCTACGGCTTTCGAAGCCGCCTGGACCGCCTCGGCTCCATTCCCCATAGCCGTTTCCGTCATGGCCAGAAAATGAAACGCCTCATGATAACCGGCTTTAATTGATGTAACACCGACAAGGAGACTGTGAGCCTCATCGAGAAATCCCTTGAAATAAAAAGCGGTGGCAAGACGAAACATAGTTTCCGGATCGCTCTCGCCTCGAACCCGACTATATGCCTCCAGGAGCTGCTCGACCTCGTGCTTTTTCTCATTATGTTTTTTTTCGACCAGCAACTGCAACTGATCGGGGCGGTACTCGTTGGGATGCGGAATTTCAATCCGTTCGACCGGACGGCCATTGATAAAGACGGTCGAGGCTACCTGACACCGGCCCTCATCGCGATCTGTCTGGATGAGATATTCAGTGTCATCTTCAATCAACTTGCTACTCAATCGATACGTTTCCATTGCGATTACCTAATCTTGAGGTGCTCCATTCGGGGGATCGTGGCCAACACGTGCAGGTCAAGTTCCCGCTCAACATCGTCAATTTTCTTGAAAGAATTATCAAACAACTCTGCGGCAACGGCTGCCGCGCCACCGAGGACCAAACCCAGAGCTAACCCCAGCACCAGTATCTTATTTAGATTGGGCCAAATGGGGACCAGAGGAATCCGGGCCGGTTCAATGATACGATAGACTGTTCTCTCTCTGAGCCGCTCCGACCTGATCTCCACCGTGGTTTCTTCGGTCTTAAAAACGTCACGGTAACGTCGTATATCGGCCACCCTGTTTCCCAGCTCAGTAATCTCTGCCTGAATACGCGGAATTTCATTGATACGCTCCTCGATCCTGGCAATAGACCGTTCAAACTTGGTCACTTTTGAACTAAGAACGCCAATGTGTTCTCTGGTAACAAAGAG
>DAOUUR010000496.1 GCA_030668045.1 bacterium | reverse complement strand
TGCCAATTCTTGTATCGGCCAAATCATGAATACAACATAGGCGATGAAGGCTTGAATTCCACCAATACTCATATTACCAATCTGGGTTTGATAACCACCAAACCAAATAATCGCCGCGACTGCAAACGAACTGATTAACATCACTATCGGCAAGAATAATGCTGACAGCCACGCAGCCCTGTAACCGGCACGATACATATCACCTGTCAACACATCAAAATCCTGCATGTTGCGTTCTTCTCTACCGAAGGCCTTGATCACTCGAACTCCGGTGATCGTTTCGTTGAAAGCTCCTGTGATCTTGGAGTTAATCCTTCGTATTTCCCGAAACTCGATGATGACTTTCTTTTTGAACTGCGCTGCAACAGCAAGCAAAATTGGAATTGCCAAGAATACTATCAGAGCCAATTGCCAGTTGATCATTAGCATGAAAAATGCTGCCGAAGCAATATTCATAATTCCCCATGTGACATCTAGGAATCCCCAGGTTACAAGTTCAGCCACGCGTTCAGAGTCAGAAGTCACGCGGGACATGATCCAACCCACTGGCGTAACGTTATAGTATGAAAGTGATAGTTCTTGTAGATGAATGAACATGTTTTTTCGCAGATCATAACGAATGCGCTCGCCCAGTATTCCGGCCAGGTAGATGAACCCGAAAACTCCCGCGGCTTGAACCATAATCAGCAATCCATAACGGATGATGATGTTTTTCAACGCTTCAGTATCATCTCCCAGAATGGCTTCGTCGATGATAAGACTGGTGAGGAAAGTGAAGTATGCATCCAGAACTGAAACCAGTGTAATCATCAATAGGAAACCGAGTACCCATTTCCAATGGGGCTTGGCCAGTTGCACAATTCGTTGAGTGATTTTTCCGGTAAATTGGGTTGTAAACTCTTCTTCTTCGAAATATTGTTCAGTCATAATTACACCCCCATCTCTGCGCTGGCGACTTCTATTTCCAACTCAACTTCGATCTGTGTTTGAATATCATAGATTTTTCGGTAGACGCCTTCTTGAGCCAAGAGTTCTTCATGGGTGCCATTCTGAATAATGCGACCTTTATCGAGAACTATGATCAAATCCGCTTTCATAACCGATTGGATGCGGTGTGCGATTATTAAGGTGGTCCGTTCTTCCATCAGTTTTTCTAATGCTTGACGGATATCAGCTTCGGTTTCCAAATCCACTGAGGAGGTGGCATCATCAAAGATGAGTATTCGGGGGTTTTTTATGATCGTACGGGCAATCGCCACCCGCTGCTTTTGTCCGCCTGATAGCGTAACGCCTTTTTCTCCAACGAGCGTATTGTATTTATCGGGGAATGATATGATCGAATTATGGACTGCGGCTGCCTTAGCGGCTTCTTCGACTTCCTCTTGGGTAACTTCGCGGTCGCTACCGTAAGCTATATTTTCACGAATCGTTCTCGAGAAGAGGAATGGTTCTTGTTCCACAGTGCCAATTTGGCTGCGGAGAAAATTGCGAGGATAACGCTTCAGTTCAACACCATCTAGAAGTATTTTTCCTTCTGTGTACTCGTAAAAACGAGGCAGCAAATTAGCTAAGGTCGTTTTTCCCGAGCCAGTTGATCCTAATAAGGCTATCACTTGCCCAGGTTTGGCTGAGAAACTGATTTCTTGTAGGACAGACACATCTGGGGCGTTGTCATATGCGAAGGCGATATTTACAAATTCGAGGGCGCCTTTTACCGTGTTCTCAGGGAGGTATTCACCGGTATCGAGGGGTTCACGCTTCTCTTTGATCACAGTCATGACCCGGTCGAATGAAACCAACCCAGATGACATTTGAACAATTAAGCGCCCAAGGTTGCGGATTGGCCACAGAATCCATATCAACAGTCCTGCATATGTTATATACTCTCCGACAGTGATTGTGCCATTGATTGCCATAAGCGCCCCAACCGCGAAACCCAACAACATTTGAAATCCAGTCATAATGTCAGATATGGGCCAGTAGCTGGAATGCATCAACAGAAGTCGCTTGCCGCGCAGGTACTTCTCCCAGTTTTCGTTTTCAAACTTATCAATTTCATAAGCCTGACGGGCGAATGCTTTAACCACGCGAACCCCGGTCAGATTCTCTTGAAGTCGATTTGAGAGTATTGCGTCCTGTTCTTGATACTTTTCATATGCCTTGGACACCTTGCCAAAGAACACTATAGACAGTGTAATGGTGATGGGAACTACGATGACTGATACCAGCGCTAAACGCCAATCGAGCCACAGCAGCACCCCGAAATTCACCAGGAATAACAGGCTGATACGCCCGATTCCAATCGCCTGAT
>DAOUUR010000560.1 GCA_030668045.1 bacterium | reverse complement strand
TTGATTCGGCCGATTTCCTGCGCGGCAATAATGCTATTCTTGGGTTCAAAGGTATCAGGTCGCACGAAAACGATGTCTTTCATGACGCTATGCATCCCGTGCCCCATCACACGAGTCGAGAATACTACACTATTGGGTGACTCACTTGTCCAGGCGTCGATCTCAATTTCGGACTGGGCGCTTGCGGTTGGTCGCACCTGGAGCAATCCGAACCGTCCATCGAACCCGCGGCTCTTATTGAAGGTTATTGCGAACTCGATTTCGACGTTCGTGCCGGTCGATTTTTCGCATACCGCCAGAACATTTCGGATTACCGTGTTCAATTGCGACTCATTCAGTCCGAGTGCAGGTGCAAAGTTGATCACCCTGGGGCCATTCGCGCCTATACCCATCTCAATTCTATCTGATGGGGCGTTGTACGTAGAAGCTATACGATGAAGAGTGTTGTCATATTCAGCATCACTGAGAAGCCCTCGTACCAGGAATTCGTTCTCTCTGGTGGGATGATATTCGGAGATACTGCTCATGTTGATGGCCCAGAAATTGTTCTGAGTGCACTTCAACAGATCGGAGATGCCGTTGAATGGAGGAGGAGACATCGGGTAGGCCGGGCAATACGACCAGGCGGGCTCTCCATCGACAATGGCCTTCCCGAGTCCGAGCGCCAGATTTACCACTCCGTCGGACGGCTCAGCATGTCCAAACGGATAGTAGTTATATGAGCGTGCGACACCCGAGATGTCGGGATAGACTCGATCGTTGTGTCTTCGGCCCACGACCTCCTGAATTATTACGGCCATCTTTTCGTCGGAGGAACTCTTCCCGATTGCTTCGGCGTAACGACGTGCACCCTCGAAGAAAGTCGAGGCGTAGACGAGTTTGATCGCCTGCACAAGTTTTTGAAATCGCTGATCCTCAACGGGTTGGTTGTTTGGGATCATTTTTGTGGCGTAGACACCGGCAAATGGGTGTTTGAGCGCATCCTCGAGCATGCTCGAAGAACGCACTGCCAGGGGCATGTGAACTTCTCTTGCAATGGATCGCAGGTCGCCCACAAGACGGGCCGGGAGGTGCGCATTCTGAAACTCCTCGGCAATACGATCATCGGGAATTTTACTCAAGGCGGCATTGTAGAGCCGGTTTTGCTCCATGAATTCATCGAAAAGATCGGTCGCGATGACGACCATTCTGGGGATGCTGATAGTGACTTCGCTGTCAGCCCTGATCGCGGCATCCGCCTCAATGGCTTCAGTGATATCAACCAGACCTGCAGCTTTACCCCCTATTGCACCGGAGCCGATGCATGAAGGGTGACTGTCGTCCGTGTAGAATCTTCTGTGGAATTCAGCAAGCTTCATGTTTCTGCTTTTGCCGTCATCAATACTATCTTTGCTCAGATCCAGCTTCTATCTTTGCAAGCTTGCGCAACCCGGCTGATGGCTATTACATATGCCGCATCCCGCATGAATAGCTTTTTCTTTTTGGCGAGCTCACTGACCGCGATAAACGCCGAGGTCATCTTCTGATCGAGCTTTCCAAGCACTTCGTCGCGCTCCCAGAAGTAGTTAATGTTGCACTGGACCTGTTCGAAGTAGCTACAGATAACACCGCCCGCGTTGGCAATGAAATCCGGTATGACAAATATACCCAGTTCCTTGAGAAACTCGTCGGCCTCAGGGGTTGTCGGCCCGTTGGCGCCCTCTGCCAAGATCTTCACGCTCGGGTTGATGCGTTGCACCGTCTCAGCGTTGATCTGATTCTCCAGCGCTGCCGGCACCAGGATATCAACCGGTTGTTCGATCCAGGCATCCCCAGGCTGCAATTCGTATCCAAACTCCGCAGCCTTTGCTCTATCAATGCACCCGAACCTGCTCGTAATGCCTTGCAGCTCGGCCAGATCGATTCCGTCTTTTCTTGTGTACGAATACGCAATCTGGTCGTTTTGATCCCAACAAGAAACACAGACTGTCTTTCCGCCGAGCTGGTGATACAGATCGA
>DAOUUR010000474.1 GCA_030668045.1 bacterium | reverse complement strand
GGACCACAGATAATTCCTATTTACACATGGATTCAGGCGGGAGATTTTAGCGTTAATATCTCTTATCAAGTGGACCAACTTTCTATATTGTTTTCTTTGGTCGTTACTGGTGTAGGCTTTTTGATTCATATTTATTCGATTGGCTACATAAGTCACGACAAGTCATTCTCGCGCTTCTTTACTTACATGAATCTTTTTACATTCGCGATGTTGACGCTGGTGCTGGCCGACAATTTCCTCCTGATGTTTGTTGGCTGGGAGGGTGTGGGGTTGTGCTCATACCTGCTGATCGGATTCTGGCATGAACGGAAGTCGGCCTCTGACGCTGGCAAGAAAGCATTTATTGTCAATCGCATCGGCGATTTCGGATTCCTGATCGGGATGTTCCTGATTTTCTGGAATGTTGGTTCTCTCGATTTTCGCGTTGTTATGGCCCAGGCTCCGGAAGTCTTTGCTATCGGTGGCGGATTGATTACGGCCACCTGTCTGTTGCTCTTTGTTGGCGCGATTGGCAAGTCGGCTCAGATTCCTCTCTTCGTCTGGTTGCCCGATGCGATGGAAGGCCCGACCCCGGTTTCCGCGTTGATCCATGCCGCCACAATGGTTACCGCCGGTGTGTACATGGTTGTGCGGAGTAACGTCTTGTTTATGATGGCCCCCGATGCCTTGATGGTTGTGGCTATTATTGGTGCCGCCACGGCGTTCTTTGCGGCGACTATTGGACTGGCGCAGAACGATATTAAACGAGTACTGGCCTACTCTACGGTCAGTCAGCTTGGATATATGTTCCTTGCCTGCGGTGTGGCAGCATTCACCGCCGGTATCTTCCACCTGATGACTCATGCCTTCTTCAAGGCGTTGCTGTTCCTGGGAGCAGGTTCGGTCATTCACGGTATGTCGAACGAACAGGACATGCGAAAGATGGGTGGACTGCGCAAGCATATGCCGGTGACATTCATTACGATGCTTTTTGCCACTCTGGCGATCTCCGGAATTCCGGGCATGTCTGGGTTCTTCTCAAAAGATGAGATACTCTGGAAGTCGTTCTCATCGGGTCACGGTCACTGGCTTTTCTGGTTGATCGGATTTGTAACAGCCGGGCTGACGGCGTTCTATATGTTCCGGCTGATCTACCTGACCTTCTACGGAAAAGAACGAATGGACAAGAAAACTCGTTCTCATTTGCACGAATCTCCCAAGACGATGACCGTTCCTCTGATAGTTCTGGGCGTGTTGTCGATAGTTGGTGGCTGGGTTGGTATTCCGCACGTGTTTGGTGTCACCAATCATTTTGAGCATTGGCTGGCGCCGGTGATGGCAGGCAGTCAGATCGAGGCCTCCCATGCGCTGGCAGCCGGAGGTGGCGATACCGGGATGGAACTGGGCCTGATGGCCGCTTCGGTTATCCTGGTGCTGATTGCCATACTGGTAGCCTTCCTGTTATATAATAAGAAACCGCATCTGGCGACATCGTTGCGCGACAAACTCTCCGGTGTGCATCATCTGCTGTTGAATAAATATTTCGTCGATGAAATCTACGGAGCACTCATCATTCGACCGGTCATATATGTCTCGCTCTTCTGTTGGAAAATTGTTGACGTCATACTAATCGATGGCAGCATCAATGGTGCCGCGACTGTCTATGCTGATATTTCGCAGACGGCCCGGGCCAGCCAGACCGGCAGAGTGAGAACTTATGCAACCCTCTTCCTGGCTGGCGCGGTGGCGATTGTAGCCTGGTTTATTTGGATTTAGATTATGGAACAGTGGATACTCACACTTGTTACGTTCTTCCCCCTCTTAGGGGCTGCTCTGTTGTTGCTGGTGCCCAAGGACAGCCATGATTCGATCAAAGGAGTTGCGCTGATTGTTTCCTTTGTGACCATGTTGCTGTCGTTCTGGCTGTACAACATGTTTGATCCGGTGGCAAGTGGCATGCAGTTCTCAGTCAATATCCCGTGGATTACTGCGATGGGGATAAACTACCATCTGGGTATTGACGGTATCTCGCTGCTGTTGATTGTGCTGACCACAATTTTGACAGTCCTGTGCATCTTATCATCGTGGAAATCAATCACCACCGGTGTCAAGGGGTTCTTTATTTCGATGCTGCTCCTGGAATGCGGGATGATCGGCGTCTTCTGCACGCTCGATTTGTTCATGTTCTACGTCTTCTGGGAAGTAATGTTAGTGCCGATGTATTTCCTGATCGGCGTGTGGGGTGGCCCGCGTCGCATTTACGCCGCGATCAAGTTTGTTCTCTTTACGATGTTCGGCTCGTTGTTAATGCTGGTTGCAATTCTTTATCTGTTGGTTGAGTATCAGAGGTTCTCAGGCGAGTATTCTTTCGATATGCTTAAACTTGCGCAGATGCCGATTGCCTATCAGCCACAGTTGTGGTTGTTCGGTGCGTTTGCCCTTGCCTTTGCTATCAAGGTACCGTTGTTCCCATTTCATACCTGGCTACCGGATG
>DAOUUR010000412.1 GCA_030668045.1 bacterium | reverse complement strand
GAAGCGGCAAGATCATCAATCTAACCGAAGTGCGAAGAACATTCCCCCGCGCCTATGAACCGTGGAAACCCAAGGAAGAACAAACTCTCAGAGAGCTGTTTGACCAGAGCACACCGTTTGCCGAGATTGCCGAAGTGCTCCAACGCAATGTCGGCGCAGTTATGTCACGCTTAAAAAAACTGGAGCTGCTTGAATAAAGAGCGCAGCCCACTTTCGCAAGCCTACTGCTCCTCTTAGACTGAACCCAAAAAGAGGCATCGCTTCCTTGCCTCCCTCAGTGGCCGTGAGTGACGACCGCTTTGACGTGACCTTCCATAATGATCGTATCCTCCCATCTGGAAAGAGTTGAATTGACAGAACTATTTGTACTATTGCATACCAATCATCCCATTTCTAGTCAACTGGGAATGGGGCGGGTTTTTCCTTACGCGAATAATCGGTTATCACTATTCAATCGCGATATCGAATGGCATTCTGGCAAACATGCCTTCATCGTCAGGTAATCCAACCGCTGCGGCAACCTTTTCAACCGCGCCGCCATCACCGGAGAATAACGACACCAGTCCGGCCAGATACGATTGCCCGGGAAGAATAAATAGCGGTCGCTTAAGAGGAGAAATCTCCACCGCATAGTCGTCCAGTCCAAGATGGTCGGCCAGGTAGTCCAGTGACTGTTTAATTCCACCCTGCCGGTCGATAAGTCCGTTGACCAGCGCTTCATTCCCGGTCCAGACTTTTCCACGGGCCATGGCATCGATCGAATCAAATGGCAGCGCTCGATTCTCGGCGACCAATCCGACAAAATGGTCATAGAATGCCTTCAACTGGTCGAAATACTTCTCCCTCTGCTCTTCTGAGAACGGGCGGGTTGTTGTCATCATGCCAGCATATTTCCCTCGAACAAACAGTTCCTTGCCGAGATCAATCTTGCGATAGAGTTCACTCAGATCAACCTTGCCGCCGAAAATTCCAATCGAACCGGTTATCGTTGCGGGACTGGCAAACAACTGATCGGCTGCCATCGATACCTGATACCCGCCTGATGCAGCCACGTTACCCATCGAGACCACAAGCAGTCGTTTTTCCGATGCCTTGTCCGCCGCATGGAGAATCTCATCGGCGGCCAAAGCCAGACCACCGGGCGAATTAACTCGCAGCACGATGCCCTTCACGTTGCGATCATTCATCACCCGCCGAAAAGCTTTCTTCAAGGGCGCCGGAGTAGCTTGCTGTGACCGATTGAACGGCATGCCTGCAAAGTCATCGGTAGTGATCTCACCGTCGGCGACCACCATCGCGATTACCGGTGTGGCTGGCCAGTTGTCATTGATCAGTGTGTCGGCGAGATAACGTCGAAAAGAAACCTCCGGCATGGCGGCAAGGAAATCTTCGTTCATCTCGTCGCGGTAACTTAGCCCATCGACCAGACCAAGCTGCCTCGCCTCCACCGAAGTATAGGGACCACCATCAATCACCCTACGCACCGAATCAGGCGAAACTCCTCTGCCGCTGGCAATAGCTGCCACGAACTGATCATACAGTGAATCAAGCAACCGGTTTATCTGCACCCGGTTTTCCTCCGACGACGCCCGTCGCGTTAACATCTCAGCAGCCGTCTTGTGCTCACCGATCCGCATCAAATCGGCGCGAACACCGAGTTTTTCCATCGTCCCGGCATAGAAGCTCAACTCCGCCCGCAGTCCGATCAGATTCAACTGACTGACCGGCGGGATGAGTATCTTGTCGGCCGCTGAGGCCAGGTAGTAACCCAAATTGTCCGGACGTGCCAGATGACAATAGACACGTTTTCCAAGACTCCGAAAATAGGTTATCGCCTCCCGCAACTCCTGAGTCTGTGCAAAACCGAGGCGGGTGTCTTTTAGATAGAGCGCCATCTCGCCAATTGACCGATCATCGGCAGCCCGATAGATACTGAGAACCAGAGTCGCAAACGGCGTCGGCTTCTTTCCCCATCGAGGTTGCGGTGGATTCTCCCGAGCATTGCCGGAGAGGCTGATGGCCAGACGTCTCTTTGGCTCGGGGATAAGCGATGGTTGACGTATATCGGTACCTCCGAGGAACACCGTGCTGCGGCGATGCTTGCCTGAACTTTCAAAACCAGCCCGGGCACCGGTGATGTAGCGCAGCAGGTTGACCCGAATCCCGATCTCGAATTCCTTGTCCGAAGTTACATACCCGTTGATGAAGAGCCCGTCGCGGGGTGCGACCTCAAGATGATAAACGTAGTCAGCGTTGCTTAGTTTTGTTCCAGTTGATAGAAACATGTCGATTGAGCCGGTGACTTTCTTGCCGAGCGGACGGTACGATGTCGAGAAGCGCATTTCAGTTTCGGTCTGGTCGCCATCGAGTCGGCCACGATTGAGATTTGAGAACACCGCTCCCCATGTGAACGCCCCGCCACCTTGTTCGATGAAACCTATGTTCCAGAAATGACGCTTGTGGTAGATACCGGGACCTTCCTTGAAGTGACGATACGACCCACCGAGAAAAAACGACCCGCCGACAGGTATCCCCGTAGCGATTACCAATTCTTTGAAGGTCGTGCCTCCGTCGTTGTCAAGATTTCGATACGCCATCGCCAGTGATCGTCGAGTAAACACACTTCCCCAACTCTTGGCAATGTTGTCATCGGCATAGTCGAACATCAGCCTGAACCCCGAAGCGCTGAACCTGCCCAACCCGGCTGGATTGACCCACGCAGCCTCGGGACCAAAAACAGATGCCGCCGGCTGGTAATAAAAAACGCCGGATGGAATCGGCACCCGCTCGGCCTGAACTGTTGTCACGGCAATCAATCCAGCGATCACCAGAACAATCAAGCCGCCTGTTCCTATAAGTCTGTTAGTCTTCATCAGCGCCT
>DAOUUR010000019.1 GCA_030668045.1 bacterium | reverse complement strand
CTGCAACTGCTGATCCTGATGGATGAATCAACCGACAGCCCCCAACTGTTGCATGAATATTCCAGCGCCCTGCTTTTTGAAGAGAGACAAATGCCTGATTCAGCTATCGTGCATCTTCAGGCCGTAGCCGATGCTTCAAATCGGGCGATCGCCGATTTTGCTCTTTATCGCCTTGCATCAACGACGATAAACCGCACCGACACTTCGGCTGTGCTCGGTTGTCTTGAGAGATTGATAGAAGAGTTCCCGGAATCGTACTACTTGCCATATAGTCTGAAAATGAAAGCGGACATCTTCTTTGTCGATGAGACAACTTCCGAAGATGCCCGTCTGATTTATCGACGCTTACTGGAGGAATTCCCGACTTACCCATTTATCCCGGATGTCCGGGAGAAGATGCGACGGGAGGAACAAGGCCAATCCTGACTCAGAACTCGGCTAGTTTTTTCTCGCCGTTCAGCAGGGTTCTAACCTGATGCTCCAGTCTGATGATTCTCGATTCATATTTCTCGGTTTTTTTGGCCTTCATCTTGGTCGTCGTCCGAACCAGAAGCCCCAGCGAAATCAGCAGAAAGAAGACAGAATTAACACGCCTGAAAATCTCACCCATGTTGAAAATTGAATCAACAAAAGCGAGCAAACCGAGACCAAAGAGAAGTGCACACCATGTTAACATAGATTCCTCCAGATTTTTAAGACTTTGTGCGCGGCTGACAGGTAGAAATATTTAATTGTGATTTCAAGTCCCGACATTATATTTGCCGATACCTATCCGCCAACCAGCGGCTATTGACCTGTATCGGTCCGAAACATAAGCGCCTTTAGGAGGTGAACTTGCCAACTCTGGAAAACGGTCTGAATGAACGCTTTGACCGCACCAACGCAATCCTTGCCACGATAGTTCTTCTGGTAACAATGATCGTCTATGCCCTGACTGTCCAGCGGTCTCTCTCGTTCTGGGACTGTGGAGAGTTTATCGCCTCGGCCTACATTCTGGGTATTCCACACCCACCCGGAACACCGCTGTTTGTGCTCCTGGGGCGGGTTTTCTCGGTTATCCCTTTCGTGGAAGATATTTCCTATCGGATCAACTATATATCGGTTATTTCCTCAGCTTTCACCGCCATGTTCAGCTATCTGCTGACAGTACGGCTGGTCGGGTACTTCTTTGAGAAAAACGATAACTCGTCGCTCTCCAGATTGATCGCCTACTGCGGCGGACTGGCTGGCGGATTTTTCGTCGCTTTTTCCCGCACCAACTGGGGCAACTCGGTTGAGGCCGAGGTTTACGGCATGGCACTGGCCCTCTCGGTGGCAATTGTCTGGCTGACCCTGCGATATTTCGAGCAACGCGGCACCATTTCCGCCGCCCGCACTATGATTATTGTTTTCTATCTGGCCATGCTTGGCATTAGCGCCCACATGACCGTATATTTGGTGGTTCCAGCCTGTGCGCTCTTTTTCATTCTCAAAAAAGACGCCGAACGTCGTGACTGGCTTATCCTTTCCGGATTCATCATCGTCGAGCTTCTTATGATTGTTCTCTTCGCCAACGGTCGGGGCGGGTATCAGGCATTTATGCTTGTTTCCGCCATACTTACCATTGGAGTGTTGACCACGCTTTACAAGAAAATCAATTGGTCGATAGTCCTGGCGATTGGAGCGATATCGTCGGTAATGGTTTCTTTTTCTTCCTACATCTGGATTACACCGGTTGCTTTTGGCCTCTTGGTTGTGCTGGCAATTATGTCGCATCGCCTCGGCTGGCATCTGCAGTGGAAATCGGCAATGGCCATACTTGTCATCGCGTTCATTGGTATGTCTGTTCACGCTTTCATCCCGATCCGCTCGGAGCTAAATCCGCGCATTGACGAGAATAACCCTTCCCGAGGCTGGCAGACGTTTATGAACTTCCTTGATCGCCGCCAGTACGGTAACGTATCAATGATCGAACGGATGTTCCAGCGACGCGGGCTGTGGTCCAACCAGTTTGGCCGACACCCCCACATGGGCTACTGGTCATACTTCGAGGAACAGTACTCCGGCACCGGCTGGGCATTCCTGCCGTTCTTCGTGCTGGGATTAATTGGGATAATTGTCGCCATAAAGAAACGGCTTGAGATCGGGCTGCCTTTTATGACCCTCTTCCTCCTCTGTTCGGTCGGCCTGATTCTGTATATGAATTTTGCCGACGGCACTCAGTACAACGAGATGTCGGGCGACGCCTACCTTGAGGTCCGCAACCGTGACTACTTCTTCACACCGGCCTTCGTTTTCTTTGGTATCGCCATGGGAATGGGCGTTTCGGCGATCATGAATTTCATTCGTGGCCGTACAGCCGGAGCGGGTGTGGATCGTCAGAAACTGATGGTGTATGCCTCGACCGTTTTGGTTCTGCTTCCCGGCATTTCGCTCAGCGGCAACTACCATGCCTGTGATCGGTCGGACAATTTCATCCCGTACAACTACGCTACCAATATTCTTGATACATGCGAACCGAATGCCATCCTCTTCACCTCCGGCGACAATGATACTTTCCCGGTCTGGTGCGTCCAGGAAGTGTACAACTATCGCCGAGATGTTCGGGTGGTCAATTTGTCGCTGCTGCAGACCGACTGGTACACAGAACAAATGAAGAACCGATACGACGTACCGATTTCCCTGACCGACGAACAGATTCTCTGGTATCCGATTGTCGACCCCAACGGCAATGAATTCCTTCAGCCCAAAAAGATGTTCGCCGATCGAGCCCGGCAGAGGATGACCTACCTGACACCTTCGGTTCACAACGGACGGGTGGTCAGAGTTCACGAAATGATGATTGATGAGATTGTCATCGAGAGTGTCATTAAGGACTCCACCGGTCGCCTCCAATTGAAACAGCCGATATACTTCAGTTCCCCTCCCTATGCCGAATCACCGCTTGGCTTGAGAGAAAAAACGGTGCTGACCGGCATTTTGTACAAGCTGGAAATGGAGCCACCGGATTACTCGATTGATGCCGAGAAGTCATACGATCTCTTCTTCAACGAATATAACTTCGATGGTTACGAGAATTCTGATGTCTATCGTGACGAGAACGCTACCGGAGTGAGCTACGCCAATGGTATCAGTGCCACTCGTGTATTCGACGAGTTCATTCGCCGCGGCGACACTACCAAGGCAAAAGCGCTGATGCATCGAATGATTACGGTTTACCCAGAATACACACAAACCTATCTCATTCTATCAGAACTGTACAAGAGGGAAGGTGATTCAGCTACCGCCGAACAACTTCTGCAGCGTGCCAGCGATACTCTATCGGCATTTACCCAATCCAACCCCGAAAACGTTCTGTACCTTCAGGATTGGGGGCTGGCCGAAGTTTATCTGGGCCAGCTACGCGGAGATCAGGCCCAGGTTGATCATGGCGTCAATTTGGTCTGGCAGGCTTTCCACGCCAACCCCAATTCCAACCCCTGTTTCCGCAAGCTGTTTACTGTCCTGACCCTGAGCGGCAAGTATGCAGAGATTCAGGAAGCTGCCCGCATGCACTGGGCTTACAAGGTGAATCGGACCGATCCATACCTGAAGCAGGTAATGGGGTACAATCAGGGTGGGGCAACTCCCTCAAGGCCGTAAGATACAATTCTCCGTTGCAGGTAGTCACGTGGCTGCCTGCAACTGCTTTTTCAACTCTTATCAGCTACCGTAGTCACGATCTATCCGGCAGATTGCGGCTATTCGCTATCCCTGTGAATATGCATCGATGATGCCTGAGCCGATGAGAATAACAGCACCTCGGCTACCTGGACGTGTTGTGGCCGCGAAGCTGCCCATATCACCGCATCGGCAACATCACCGCCAGAGAGCGGACGTATTCCCGTATACGCCTGCCTGGCACGCTCGGCATCGCCATGAAACCGCACGAGCGAAAACTCGGTCTCAACCATTCCCGGATCAACCGTCGTCACTTTCACAGCCGAATCCACCAGATCAATACGCATCCCCTTGGTAATCGCCCCCACCGCATGTTTTGTGGCACAATAGACATTACCAGCCGGGTAAACTTCGCGCCCCGCTATTGATCCAATATTTATCACATGGCCACCACCACGGGCAACCATCCCGGGAATAACTGCCCGGCTCACATAAAGCAAGCCCTTGATGTTGGTATCCACCATTTCGTCCCAGTCGGTCGGGTCGCCTTCGTGAGTTCTGTCCAGGCCCCGACTTAGCCCAGCATTGTTGACCAGAATGTCAATCGCCTGCCAATTCTCTGGAAGCGACTCCAGCCCCGCCTCAACTGCCGCACGGTTGCGAACATCCAGAGGCATCAGATACGATTCCACCGATAGCTCGGAGGCCAATTTAGCAAGCCTCTCCTCTCTCCGCGCTACGAGTATTAACCGTGCCCCCGCTGTACCAAAACGCCGAGCGCACGCCTCCCCGATACCAGCCGAAGCGCCGGTTACCAGCACAATTTTGTTTTTCAGATTTTCTTCCAACATGACTCTCCAAGCTTCAGAAGTTGACCGGCACCGAAAATAGGACCACCAAGCGGCTGAGTCAACAACGTTTCAGCCAGTCATTGAACACCAGACTATTCATTTTCTGAACAGTTCCAACCGACAGGAGGACCGGAGATTATCCGACTCCAGAGTGGTCAGAACCGGCAAGAGTATGGGATTTGAGCAATAGATTTGAGTTCAGTTGATTGCTCTTTCGGCTTTCGCTGGAAGAGGCGCCCCGTAACACGCTGTCACACTATACGATAGCAGCCGCCCGGGGATTTGTGGTCGGTTGGGCGTTTCAGGCACGGTTTGTGCAGTTTCGACGCTGGAAGTTCAAGTGGACAGTTGATCCACACGATAAGAGACGTTAGGTCGATGACCGAGCACCACCGGGTGGGTCTCAATTTACGGAGGAGCGGTCATGACTGAAACGAAAAGAAAGCCGGTTCTTACAGGGTTGCCGCCAAAGCGCTACTGGCACCTGTACAGTTTGCAGAATTTGCAGACGGAAAAACTGACCAAGATCGTTAATAAGATACTTAAGAATGAGTATGTCCTGATCAAGTGAGTTCGGCCAAATTTTAGCTTGACCTCCAGTGATTCATCGGACTATCTTTTGCGCTGACTTAAGTATCTTGAAAAGCCTATGCTGAAGAAAAAACTGACATTTCTGCTGATCCCCGATTCTGATGGGGTATCTCGGCAATTTAGTGTGAGAGTCGCCCTGGTGGCGGCTGTCTGTGTTGTGGTGCTGTCTATGGCCACTGCTACCTTTTTCTTCTCCGCGAAGTATTTCTCAGATCGGGTTTCTCAAAAGGAGCTAACCAGACTGACTGAGGAAAACGAAGCTCTGGCTCAGAAGTACGAGTCGCTCCGGTGGAATGTCGCCGAACTGGAAGATCGGTACCAGATCATGACTGAAAAGGAAGCCACTATCCGCATGGCTTTCGATCTGCCTGAGATCAATATCGAGGAGAGACAGCTCGGTATCGGCGGACCTATCCCCGAGGCCGTCTCCGATCTGTCGACCGTGGAACGGATCGCCTACAAGAGTGAGAGCGAAGTTGACCGGCTGCTGAAAACGTCGCAATTCGAGCTGGAAAAATATTCTGAAGTTGAAAACCAGCTTAATGATATCAAAGACCGGCTCGACCACACACCTTCGATCTGGCCCACCCGGGGGTGGAAGGCATCGTCGTACGGGATGCGAGAAGACCCCTTCACCGGTTACCGAACCATGCACCGCGGATTAGATATTGCCAATCACCGCGGTACACCAATCGTCGCTCCGGCTAATGGCCGCGTGAAATCGACATCCAATAACGGGAATATGGGCAAGGTTCTGGTAATTGATCACGGTTACGGCTTCCAGACCCGCTACGGTCACCTTGACGAAATCAAAGTGAAGCGGGGACAGCGAGTCACCAGAGGCGACGTTGTCGCTCTGATGGGAGCATCCGGTCGCTCGACCGGACCGCATCTTCACTACGAAGTAATCCGCAACGGCAAGTTCCACAATCCCATGAAATACATTCTGAACGAAATGTAGAAACGTCGTATCTGCCCCGGCTCGTCCACCCGTCTGATAACAGGCGGTTTTTTTGTGCCCGGCAGGAAAAATGGAGAGGGTAAACGTTTTGCGTTCGAGTACCAATTTCGTTACATTCCCAGCAGATATTGAGAGGGTCTTATGTTCCATGGTGTCAAAAACAAGCGAGAATTGATTCTATTCCTGTCGCTTACGCTGGTTGTTCTGGCTCAGGCCGTCTGGTGGATCATCTTTATGGCTCGCCTGACCAATGAGAAAGTCGATATCGCCATTCGGCTTGGGGCTGATGAGACATTCATGGAGAATATCGCCAAGCAGGAAATTAACCGCCAGATCATGGTCGGCTTGGAGGGCGTCTTCTTTCTGGTGCTTATTCTGGCCGGAGCTTGGTTGATCTATCGCGCTCTGGTCAAAGCGGAGGAACATAAGTTTCATCAGCAGAATTTTCTCATGGCTGTTACCCATGAGTTAAAAACACCGCTGGCCTCGATGAAAATATACCTCGGCAGTCTTCAGTCTCCCAAGATATCGGATGAGAAAAAGGTCGAACTGATTCCCAAAATTAAGCGTGACCTTCTCCGCTTTGAAAAATTGGTCGGGGACATCCTTGAAGCCGGACGGTTCGAGCGCAGCGGCTACCGACTCAACAAAGGCCCCATGAATCTGACTTCGGTAGTCGAAGCGGTGTTAGAACGAATGGTGACCGACGCCTCGGAGAAAGAGATCAAAATCGACAAGAACCTCTCAGGCGATCTACCCTATACCGGTGATCAGGCCGCACTCGGCCGAGCGCTAGGAGCAGTGCTGGAAAACAGCATAAAGTACAATGAGAACAAGTTGGTGCAACTCCAGATCAAACTGGAAACCAGCGACAAGAATATTGTACTCAGCGTTACCGACAACGGCATTGGACTGCAGGCTTCCTATACAAAACAAATCTTTGATCGCTTCTACCGCGTGGGAGATGAGATGAAACGGAACCAACCCGGCACCGGGCTTGGATTGTTCCTCGCACGCGAAATCTTCAAAGCCCACGGTGGAGAGATGATCGCAGCGTCGGACGGACTTGGCCAGGGCACCACTATTATTATGAGGTTACCAGTCAATGGCTAGAGCCAAAACAATCCTACTGGTCGAAGATGACCCCGCTCTTGCTGATGGATTGACTCTCAATCTTGAGGCTGAAGGCTATCAGATCGTTCATGTCAGCGATGGCGGACTGGTGGTCAATATGTTTGAACGCGGCAACTTTGACATGATCCTGATGGATATCATGCTGCCCGGAATCGATGGTCTCACCCTCTGCAAGACAATCCGCACCGCCGGATCAACTATCCCGATTATCTTCATCACCGCTCGTAGTGAGACCGATGAGAAGATCGAAGGTATTCTGGCGGGGGGCGATGATTACATTGCCAAACCTTTTGAGGTCCTGGAGCTGATGGCCAGGATTCAGGGCATTTTCCGACGGCAGGCATGGTTGACCAAGGAAGAGAAGCGTGGCGATGCTTTTGAGTTTGATGGTCGCTCAATCAACTTCAAGACTTTCGAGGCCAGCGGTCCGGGCGGAACGTTCAATCTCACCCGCAAGGAATGTATGGTCATCAAGTACCTCGTCTCGCGGTCGGGCCAGGTTGTCAGCCGTGATCACCTGCTTGACGCGGTGTGGGGTTATCACGCCTACCCTACCAATCGAACGGTTGATAATTTCATTCTCAAACTGCGAAAAATCTTTGAGGACGACCCCAAGAACCCCCGCTACTTAGAAACAGTCAGAGGTGTAGGGTACCGCTTCACCGGTCCGACGGATGATTAGCATATAGGTGTCGAAGATGGGCCGAGGTATGCAAGCCGCAGACTCAGCCGTAGGTCATGGTTGCTTGCAACCTGACAAACAGACTATGTTTTGGCCGTTCGATTCAACTCGGTGCGTACTGCAGCGGCAATAGCTTTTCGTGTCAGAGGCTTTTTGATAAATGCACCAGCGCCCAGTTTCTGCACTTCCAGAACACGTTCTGTCTCCGAGAACCCGGACACAATAATAGCTTTCTGATTCGGATAAATCTCGACAATTCGCCGATATGTTTCGGCACCATCAATCCCCGGCGGCATGACCATATCGAGAACGAGCAGGTCGCGCGAGTTTTCTTTTAACATTTCGACCGCTTTCTCCCCACTCTCGGCCACGGAAACCTCGTAGCCCAATTTTCTTAAGAGTCTGGAACAGACATCCCTCTGTATTTCGTCATCGTCAACCACCAGAACCGTCTCGGTGCCGCTGGTGGACATGCCAGGATCATCTTCGGCAAAGTCTTCACGAGTTACCGGGAAGTAGAGGTAGAAAGACGTACCGTGGCCAACCTTGGTGCTCAAGTCGAGATATCCGTTGTGATCTCTCACCACTGAATCGACAACGCTCAGGCCGAGACCGGAACCTCGTTTCTTGCTGGTTGTCTTCGACGTATAAAATGGGTCAAGAATCTTGTCGATCTTGTCACCCGGAATACCGCAGCCGGTATCGGTAACAGTGACCTTGACATACTCACCTTTGGGCACGCGACCGTAGGCCACACTCATATCGTCAACATAGTAGTTCTCTGTCCGCACATCTACCGACCCCACTTCCTGCATGGCATCCTGGGCATTGACCAGAAGATTTGACATCACCCGATGTAACTGCGCACTTCCACCCATAATATTCATCAGATCTTCGCTCAGGTGCATATCGCATGTCATCCTGTCAGGCTGATAATCCATCTCCCTCACAGCCCGCAGCACAACCTCATTGAGGTTTGTAACTTCCAGCGTGTAGTGACCCCGTCGTCCGAGAGTCAGGAGTTGCTGATTGATATCAGCGATACGCGCGGCAGATTCTTCGATATTGGTCAGGTACGGCAAAGCCGGGTGATTTTTGGGGAGTTCATCCCGAATGAAGTCCGGATACGCCATCAATGGGCCCAGCAGATTGTTGAAGTCGTGAGCGATCTGCCCTGAAATCTTACCGGCTGATTCCAGACGCTGAGCGCGCAACTCAAGCTCGGCGAGGCGCTTGGACTCGGTAATATCGCGAGCCGTTGACAGAATTCCTGTGACTTTTCCGTCGGCGTCCTTCAGAACCTTACACCACCAAGCCAGCAATCGCTTCTGGCCGTCCCGACGCCGTTGCCAGCTTTCAATGTAAATGATATTCTCGTCGCCACTGAACAACGGTTTGATCGACTCGTAGGTTTCCTGTTCACCGTCAAAATAATGGGAGGCCTCTTTGCCGAGCACGTCGTCTCCGAAGAAATCGTATCCGGCTTTATTGGCCCACGTATAGACTTTCTCGGTATCCACCTCCATGATAATATCAGGGACCGCTTCCAGCAGGGCCTCGTTACGGGCAGATAGAGCTTGTAGCTGCTGGTTGGAGGCTTTCAGCTGTTGCTCATGTGCTCTTAGTTGTAGGTTGGCCGCTTTTGTTTGTTGCTCACTCGCCATCAACTGCTGGTTGGTAGCTTTCAGTTGTTGCTCGCTCGCCATCAGCTGAGCTGTACGCTCATCCACCAGTTCCTCAACGATGGTCATACGGTTTTGCCGTATGTAGATAAATCCTACCAACAGTGATGTGAGAATCAATCCACCCAGCAGTAATATCCAGTGAATCCATACAGGATGAGATACCATATAACCTGATGATGGCGTACAACGCATCTCCCATATCCGATTGGCTACGTCAAAGGAAGTAACAAATGACAACCTGGAACTGTTCTCCACTTTGCGCGGGGAATCACCCTCTTCTGGGTCGCTTAAGCGCGCCCTGTACTGGTAGAGGAATCGCTCTCCCTCGGTCGCGCTAAGGTCGTTTACGCGAATATCTACCCCTCCGGGTTGCAGTTCCCCAATGATTCTCTCAATGATATTACCGACTCTCGTGGCGCAGCATACAACGCCTTCAATGGCGACACGGCGTTCTTCGGCTGTTGTGATCGGCAACCCCTTTTTATAGACCGGTGCAAAGGCAATGACTCCAAACCCATCTTTTGGTTCGCCCGGGAATACGGTCGGTCTTGTTATTACTATTTGATTCATATCACGCGCTTGTTCGATCGCCTCACGTCGGAGCGATTGAGAGAGTTGATCCAGACCAATCGCCCAGTCCAGTTGGGGGACGCGATACAGAACCGGATAGTACTCCTTACGATGAACCGCGATTTCCATTTCACTTAAAGCTGAGAAATCGTGAATCAGGTAATTTGCCCATCCTTCCGTTTGCAAGGCCTGCTCGAAAACATTGCGATCTGTATCAGTTACACGGGGAGCCCAGACAAACCCACGAAGACCTTGATGAGTACTTAAAAACGGCGTGACAAATTGAATAAACTCTTCACGGCTCACGAACTGCGAACCATCATAGAATCGTTTAATGGATGTCAACTCGTGCAGATAATGAGCAACCTCGCTTCTGAAGGAATTACAGCGCGCCTCGGCCAATCGATCAAAGTCAAATTTACGCCATCTGGTTTCCCATTCTCCCACAGAGGAAAACGCCGCCAGTGATAGCACCAGGCCGATGAAACCTATCGACACTGAAGTGCCGTAGCGTTTGAACAAGCCTCGCTTCGGTGATCTCTCTTTAATTATCATTGTCATCTTTATTCTCCATACCCTGCTCTCTCCACCTTCAAATCTCAGCAGTTATGATGGTAGTCACCCACCCAATCTATGACTGAGCAAGATGACTTTCTCCCCTTGCAACTACATCATATCAGCCAGCAGAAAACGACCCGACCGATTGTGACAGGGAAAGCGACCTCAATAGCTGTTCCAATTAGTTATTATCGGTTGACTAATCTATGAAATCAACAAATTCTTACAATTCTCTTGCCGCCCCATCGCCTTCGGTATAAAAAACCCTGCCTGATATTGTGTCCAGGAATACACTTCGCCGCTGGATTCCTCCGAGCCTTCTGGCTTTCAACTGGAGCCCGAGGCTTTCGAGATGGCCCAAAACCGATTCTGTAACTCGATCCGGGATATCCCCCTCCTGTAGTACATTAGCACCCCCGACAACATTTACTTCCAGATCGCTTATCTTTGCGCCCAGTTTGCCAATGGTGTCCAACAGAATGTCTATGGCGTCTTTGGAATATTTAGTCTTGTTTTCGGCATTCGGTGATCGGCCCGGTAGCATGGTGTGGGCAATTCCGCCCATTTTGAGAACCGGATCGTACACTACAACGGCAATACACGAACCGATAGCTATTGATCTTAAAACGACCGGTGCGGAGGAGGTTTTGATCTCACCAGTGTCAACATCGATTGTCTCTAGTTCCCGCAGGAATTCCAGTTCATCGTGCCGCAACTTCGCTCCTCTTCTGTCTCAATCGTCGTCACAAACCGCAGAGCGCATATTATCCACTTTCTCTGCTTCTTGCAACTATCTTTTCGGATATGATGGGGGCGTCAGCACAGAGTGGCCTGTCACCATTAGGCGTGGTGAGCCACTGGCTTGCCACCATGAAGAGTAGCTTGCTACCTTGACATCTCGCTCGGCTTTACTAAATTCCCGCAAGCTCAGGATCGGATACAGCAATGATTAAACTCATAATTGGCCTCGGCAATATCGGCCCGGCCTATCAGTCCACTCGCCACAACAGCGGTTTTGCGGTTATCAACAAGGTTGCCACCACCCTGGGCGGAAAAAGGAGCACCGACCACGCTCTCTGTGACTGGTCGCGCACCACCCATGACGGCTCCGATATTATTCTGGCCTGGCCAAAGACCCTGATGAACCGATCAGGGGAAGCTGTCGCTGAACTGGTGGCTGCGGGTGGCTACGATCTGGAACAGATTCTGGTAGTAGTTGATGATTTCAACCTGCCCTTAGGGCGGATTCGGCTGCGGCGGGCTGGTTCTGATGGCGGCCATAACGGCTTAAACTCAATAATCGAGACACTTGGCACCGAGTCCTTCCCTCGGTTGCGACTTGGGATCGGCGCGGTCCCGGAGGACATGCAAAACATCGATTTTGTTCTGGGTCGATTTGATAAAGACCAGTTGGAAACTGCCGAAAAGATGTTTGACATTGCTGCTGAAGCAGTTATATTTGCCATCACAAATCGCTTCGAAGAAGCGATGACAGAATATAATAACTGACCTGCTTGGTTTGCCCTCATATCCGCAACCAGGCCGTTTGAGACACTTAACCAACGTCCGAAGGAGGATATTTGATGAGACTCTACGAGACTACGTTTGTCATCAATCCCCACACTGACGATGCCACGATTGAAGACCGGATCAAAACGGTTGTTAGTACAATTACCGACAACTCCGGCAAGATCGTGCACGAAGACCACATGGGTACGCGCCGACTGGCCTACCCAATCCAGAAACTGACTCAGGGTTTCTACGGCAGCTTCATTTTCCAGGCCGAACCTGAGGCTCTACCCCCCCTCGACAAGCTCTACCGCGAGGACGAGTCCTACATCCGTCACCTGACAATTATTTTTGAAGGGACGGTTGAGGACATCGAAAAAGAGAAAGAGGCCAAAGCTCAGCCGGTAATGGAAGAACGCCGACCGGCACCAGCGCGACCAGTTGGCCAGCGTAGGCCCGAAGCAGCACCCGCTGCAACACCTGAGTCAACCCCGAAACCTGAGCTCAAGGTAACGACTGAACCTGTGGCGACAGAAGAAGCGGCTGTGACGACCGAACCCGTGACGGTAGAAGAACCGGCTGTGCCGGCCGAAACCGCTCCGACCGCACAGCCCGACCCGGAACCTGTTGCAGAACCGGAAGCCGCGCCGGCGCCCGAAGCAGCACCTGCTGCCGAACCGGAAGCCACTGCCCCGGCCGAGCCCGAATCAACTCCCGAGGAAACATCTTCGGAAGGGTCAACCATCGATGATGAGGAGGATGAACTCTAATGGCTTTTCAGAAACGAACCCGACCGGGAGCCCGCGACGACAAGAAGAAGAAAAAGGGCGGTCTGAAATTGAGAAAGAGAAAAATCTGCCGCTTCTGTGAAAACCACATCAAGCGAGTTGACTACAAAGACGAACGGATGTTGAGCCGCTTTACCAATGAACGCGGCAAGATCATCCCCCGCCGGATATCGGGCAATTGCGCTCGCCATCAGCGAAAACTGACAACCGCTATCAAACGAGCCAGAGTGCTGGCTATTCTCGCCTTTGAAAGTGAATCTTTCCGCTAAGAACATTTCATCGGCGGTCACTGTGAACCCGAGCAGACCAAAAGAGAGTCGCACCGGTCATTGTATCATTATCGCCGCGATGACCGTCTATTCGATTCTTGCCTTTGGTGGCGTTGCCGGAGAGACAGACTTGGGTATGGCCATGATCGTTGCGGTCGTGGCGTACTTCATGGCGTTCTACGTCTTCTACGGGATCTCACGCCTGGCTTATCACCGGAACACTTTTCTGCTCTGGGGCGGCGTGGTGGTTGCCGCTATAGTCGGTTATCTCTTCTCCGGTCTTACTAACGTCTGGTATCTGCTGACCGGCTGGAGCATGCTCTTTTTCGGCGGTACCATTGCCGGACGGATGATTGCAACGGGTCGTTCCCCGCTGCGCACCTACATCTACAGCGCAGCAAGTGTTGCCGTCCTGGTGATTATCCAGCAGGTAGCGCTGTGGCCGGAGATGATCACGATGAGCCAGTCACTGTTTGCTGAGTGGGTGACCGAACTGAAAAACAACATTGCCGGAATGAATCAGGACACTGTAACGCTTCGAGACAATATCGCCTATACGGGCCGTATGCTTCAAGCGATGTCCAGGCTGCTTCCGGCGGCTGCTATCTTGAATGCGGTGATGCAGTTTTCGGTGGCCTTTCTCATTTTCCTGTACCGTCTGGACAGAACAGAACCCGCCGTGCAACGGCTGACTCCGTTCACGATGTGGAAGATGCCGTTCGGTTTTGTAGCGGTCGTTCTGCTTGCTATCATGGGACGATACTTTGGGACGGAAACATTGAAACTGGTGGCTGACAACGTGCTCT
>DAOUUR010000089.1 GCA_030668045.1 bacterium | reverse complement strand
GTAAATTTATCCCGATAGTCAAGGGGAATATCTATCGCAGGCGCTCATAACACCCACTCTGCCCCCCCTCAACATCCTAATTGACATCAGCCTCACCGCGCGGGATATTAGTTGTTATGAAATTTATCGACTACGTTGAAATTGAAGTCGCAGCCGGTAACGGTGGCGCCGGGATCATTGCCTTTCATACCGAAAAGTTCGTCGCCAAAGGTGGACCCGATGGTGGTGACGGCGGCAACGGTGGCAGTATTGTCGCCGCCGCCGATCCGCAGCTGACCACTCTGCTTGATTTTCGATACAAACGAAAGTACAAAGCGAACAACGGACAACCGGGTAAAGGCAAACTCCGGACCGGTAAGACAGCCGACGATACGATCCTCCGTCTGCCTGTGGGAACGATAATCACAGACAAAGAAAACGGTCAGCCTATCGCTGATCTTGATGAAGAAGATGCATCCGTGATCATCGCCGCCGGAGGCAAGGGCGGGCATGGTAATGCCTATTACAAGTCACCAACCAACCAGGCGCCACGAAAAGCTCAAAGCGGTTTTCCCGGTGAAACCAGAAAGATTGCACTGGAGCTGAAACTGTTGGCTGATGTTGGTCTGGTCGGCAAACCAAACGCGGGCAAGTCAACGATTCTGGCGGCATACTCGGCGGCCCGACCAAAAATTGCCGACTACCCGTTCACGACGCTGAAACCTAATCTTGGCATTGTCAAGATCGGTGAACATCGCTCCTGTGTAATGGCTGATATTCCCGGTCTGATCGAAGGTGCCTCGGAAGGCAAAGGGCTGGGACATCAGTTCCTCAAACACATTCAACGCACGGCCCAGATTATCTATGTTATTGATATCAACGACGAGGCTATCGAAGAATCCCTCGCAACTCTGAGCCATGAGCTGGAAGAGTTTGATCCAGACCTGCCGAAAAGACCATCGACAGTGGTTATCACAAAAACAGACACTCTGTCGGAAAGTGATCTAAAAGATCTTTCCAGATCGCTCCCCGATGACTATATTTACATATCGGCAGTAGCCCGAAAGGGGACCGAAGAGTTCATTCGTGCAATCGAGAAGAACCTTGTCAGATAATGAACTAAGAGATCGACTTGTCAGCGCTATTACCTTGCTGAAGATCCCGGGCGTGGGAATAGTACGATACCACCGCCTGACCAAAACGTTTGGTGATCCCGCATCAGTTCTCTCATCGTCAATCGGTCAACTGGAAACAGTGCCGGGGATATCGCGTGCGATATCTGGCGCGATAAAAAAACAGCAGGATACCGACAAGGCCCGCGAATTGGCCGGTCGCATTGCGCAACTCGGGTGGAGCGTGCTTTTCGCAGATGATCCGGACTACCCCAAGACCTTGCTTTCAATCCGCGACTACCCCCCGATATTGTTCCGTATTGGCGAACCATCACAGGACGATGAGAAACATGTTGCGATTGTCGGTACCCGCAGGTGCACGGAGAAAGGCCGCCTTTTCACATTTAACCTGGCCCGTTCTCTGGCGCAGGCGGAAATAACGGTCGTCTCCGGTATGGCCGAGGGCATCGATTCTGCCGCGCACGCCGGAGCGCTTGAGGCCGACGGCAAGACAGTGGCGGTGTGGGGTTGTTCGCTGGAAACAGTCTATCCCCCATCGAACAAGTCGCTAGCTGAAGCTATAAAAAAAAACGGCGCCGTCTATTCCGAGTACCTGCCCGGCACCTCTCCCGATCGTACCACTTTCCCCGAGCGTAACCGGATCATCTCCGGAATGGTCGAAGCGGTAGTGGTGGTTGAGGCTGGTCAGAAATCGGGTGCGCTCATCACGGCACAGCGCGCCCTTGATCACGGTCGCGAACTCTTTGCTGTCCCGGGACCACCCAACTCACGCTCCAGCCAGGGGACCAACAATTTGATCAAGGCCGGAGCCAAACTGACCACCCGGATTGACGATATTTTCGATGAACTCCCACGACTCAAAGGAGAGGTTCTGGTCAAGAAGTTCCGTGGCCTGCCAGACATGACTGAGACCGAACGGAATATCGTTTCATTTTTTTCCGAAGGCACCCAGCAGCTCGATCAATTGGCCAACTCCGCCGGAATGCCGGTGTCGGAATTGATGGAGTTTTTGCTCGCGCTGGAGCTTAAGGGCGTAGTTAAGGAATTGTCCGGCAAGCGCTTCATGCTCTCAGAGGAATTTACGTGATTACCGCGACAGTCCGGATTGTCAACAAGTTTGGTCTCCATGCCCGACCCTCGGCTATGCTGGTTACGGCAACATCGGCGTGGCAGTCGGAAGTGTTTTTTACCAAGGAAAATGTTCGGGTCAACGGCAAATCAATCATGGGTGTAATGATGCTGGCGGCTGAAAAAGGCTCGGAGTTGATAGTGGAAGTCGACGGGCCGGACGAAAAAGAGGCCCTTGAGGCAATCTGCAAGGTGATACGCTCCGGTTTTAACGAGACCGACTGATATAAAGCTTGCCATTCCCCCCCTGACGTTACTATTTTCACTCCCTACTAACCAGGGAGATGTGCGCTTGTAAGTGATTGGCCCTGCCTATGATCGAAAAACGTACTGTCATTAAAGGAACCCCTATCGCGGGCGGAATTGCGCTTGGCCAGGCTCGGATACTTGTACCGGGCAGAGCCGACATTCCCGAGTTCTCCATCACATCCGCAGGCGTCAAGAGTGAAATTGCCGCGCTGGAACGGGCCGTTGAAAAAACTGTTGCCGAACTTCGCCAGCTACGGGATTCGGCTGGCAAAAAGGCCGGGGGGCCGGTTGCCAAGATATTTGAAGCTCAGCTTCTGATCGCCAGCGATTTTGAGTTCCTCAATCGGGTCAAATCAGAAATTTCGAAACTCCGTCGCAACGCCGGTTCTATCTATAATTCGCTCGTCCACGAAACCGTCAACCCGCTGCGAAGCTCCACCGATCCGTACATGCGCCAAATGGCCCAAGATGTTGAAGCTGTTACCAAAAAAGTTCTTTCTCATCTGATCGGCCGCGATCAGACTCTCGGAAAACTTTCTGCCAACACAATACTGGTGGGGAAATGCTTCACTCCCGGAGACATCCTGGTCTATCGTCAGCGTCGAGCTATCGGTTTTGTTTCTTCCGAAGGTGGAGCTGACTCTCACATGGCCTTGATCGCTCGCGGTTTGATGTTGCCGGTGGCAGTAGTTGATAGTGTCTGGACACGGATCCCCGATGGCTGCCAGCTCATTCTGGACGGCTCTGCCGGCACGATAATTATACATCCGTCGGAAGAAGACTGGCAGGAGCATCAACGTCTCAAAAAACGACACGGTCCCGCTCTCATACGCCGGATTAGAAAATTGCCGCAGATCCCGCCGCTTACCAAAGATGGCAAAGAGATCGAGATTGGTGCCAACCTGTCGCTCCCAGGTCCAGCTGACGACATCCTCTCCGAGCGGAAAGTACCTGTTGGTCTCTACCGCACCGAATTTCTCTTTCTGGCTCAGTCTTCGTTTCCCGACGAGGAAACTCAGTACCAGTATTACGATCAGATCGCCGAGAAATTCGCCAGCACCAGCGTAGTGCTCCGAACGTTCGATCTCGGCTATGATAAGCTCTCACCTGATACAGTCTGGACTAACGAGGACAACCCCGCTCTCGGTTGGCGTGGTATCAGACCGATGCTTGGCATGAAAAATGTATTCAAGACGCAAATACGGGCTATTCTTCGGGCCTCGACACGAATGAACATAAAGATTCTGCTGCCGATGATTACCGAACTGAGTGAGGTGGAAAAAGCCCGACGCATGATCTCGCAGGTAAAGTTCAAGTTACGGCAGGAAGGAATCGATTTTGACGCTGATATCGAAGTCGGCATTATGATTGAAGTTCCCTCTGCGGCGATGACTGCCGAAACACTGGCAACGAAAGTTGATTTCATGTCGATTGGTACCAACGATCTGACTCAATACACGCTGGCCGCTGATCGTATGAACAGTCGCATTGCTTACCTGTACAATTCATTCCATCCTGCCGTCCTCAACTTGATCAAGATGACGGTCGATGGATGCCGGAAACGTGGAATCCCAGTCACTATCTGTGGTGAAATCGCCGGTGATCTTCTCGGCCTGCCTCTGTTTGTGGGTATGGACATTGGCATGCTCTCGGTCCACCCTGGTCGGATTGTTGACCTCTGTCGCGCGATTCGCAAGATTGACTCCAAACTGGTGGAACTGATGGTGCCATCGGTCCTCTCCAGTGGATCACCGAACGCTGTTATCTCCAAGCTGGAGCGATTTCAAGCTGCCGTAAATGAGACAAGAAACTAATATATAAGGGATAGAAAATTGAGCGTACTGAACGATCTGGACAACATAAGAGCACTTGATCCTGGCAACATGTATAACGCCATTTTCGATCTGCCTGAGCAGATGGCGGCCGCCCTTGAAATTGGCCGAAAGTGGCGTACCGGTGCTGACGACTTCGCCGACATCAAGAACATCGTCGCTGTTGGCATGGGTGGCTCCGCCATTGGGGCAGATTTGATCCGCTCCTACCTTTCCACTGTATTGCTGGTACCGTTTCAGGTTTGCCGACATTACAATCTACCGGAATATGTTGATGATGAAACTCTGGTGATAGCATCATCCTACAGCGGCAATACCGAAGAAACTCTCTCGGCGGTCGATGATGCCATCAGCCGCAAATCGATGATTGCAGCGGTTAGCACCGGCGGCATGCTTCAGGAAGTAGCGGAGATAAATGACATCCCGTTGGCGATTATACCTTCGGGCTTGCAGCCTCGGGCCGCACTGGGACATTCTTTCGTGCCGGTGCTGGTCTTCCTGGAGAAAATCGGGCTGATCAAGAATGTGGCCGAAGAAATCACCGCAACGATTGAGAAGTTGAAGGAATTCCGCGATGGCCTGATCGAGGATCAACCGGTCAAGATGAATCTCGCCAAACAATTGGCCGAGAGGATGCACGGAAAAATCCCGATCATATACACCGGTCCGGCCCTCACCGACGTTGTCGGCGTCCGATGGAAAGGGCAGATCTGTGAGAATTCGAAAATCCTCGCCTTCGCAAATCAGTTTCCCGAGTTCAACCACAACGAACTGGTCGGCTGGTCGGAACCTATCGAGGAACACAAGGAAGACCTGGTTGTCATCATGCTGCGAGATACCGAAGATCACCATCAGATCCGCCAGCGGATGAACTTCGTCAGAGACATGCTTCAGGCACGCGAAGTAGATATCATTGAGGTTCACTCCAAAGGAGAAACGGCTCTGCAGAGAACGTTCCAACTCATTCAGCTGGGCGATTTTGTCTCCTACTATCTGGCCATCCTGAATGAGGAGGACCCCACGCCGGTAGCGGTCATTGAGGACCTCAAGAAATTCCTCTCCGGCAAAGGTGCCCCGGTCTAACGCCGGTCCAAAGCCACAGATGTTTACCAGCAGCCCGCCATCACTGGCGGGCTGTTTGGCTGAGCGCTCTGATCGACCTATCATCACATCAAGCCAACACTTGAATTCTCGACTGCGGTAGTCTATCTTATCTGCGAAACGAGGATTTTTTTCTGTGAGCAGACTGAACAAAGCGATTCCACGCACACCAATCATCATCTACTGCTCGACTCTCATCCTTTTCCTGATTGCCTCTTTTGTCCCTGAACATCGACTCTGGGGAATAAATTTCTGGGCCTATTATCCGACCGGGGTGTCACTGGCGTTGTTGGCAATTGGTTTGATGATCGGTCCGATAGCCTGGTACATCCTGAAAAGAATTAGCTCGGAACAACCTGACCAGAATCTCAATGGAACCAACAACTCTACTTTTCTGATTGTCGGACTGATTCTCTCGGCAGTATTCACGGCATTGTTTGTAATCTTCAGTGTCAAGACACATTTCCTCGGTGACGGATACCAACTGATGGCCTACCTGACTACGGGTAATACGCCGGTGAAATATCATAATTTCGGTGAATCTCAGATTCATCAATGGCTCTACCAATTGCTCAAAGGTGAACCGGAGGCGAGAGCGCTCTTGACCTACCGGATAGTGTCGATTGGTGCCGGCCTGATCTATCTTGTCACTCTGACGTTGTTGACGATGCGGCTGTTTGTACAGACGGCATCGCGTCTGATATTTTGGTTCGGTATGGCAACCGGTGGTTGGATGCTGCTTTATTTTGGATATGTCGAAAACTACTCGCTGTTCGTCACCATGGTCGGAATCTATACCCTCATCGGACTGCTCGTATCACAGGGGAAGATCGGGCGGTGGGTTGTCCTTCCCATGCTGGGCACGGCGTTACTATTTCATGTCTTCGCTGTCGCGCTGATACCATCGGCAATTTACCTGATACTTACCGGTGAGAAAACCCGGCGCTCACTGGCAAGCATTCCCAGAGCGGTGAGACTATCTCTGATCATCGTTCCTATAGCATCACTAGCCGCTATCTTTGTCTATCTCTATGCGACCAGTGATTTCTTCCGCTTTTCAATTCTGCCGCTGACGAACAGCCGTCTTGCAGTTGACGGTTACACTCTTTTCTCAGCATCCCATCTGATAGACATCCCCAACTTGCTACTTCTTCTGTTGCCGGGGCTGCTTCTTATTTTTTGTTTTTTCCGAGGCCGGTTGAACGATCTCTGGCGCAACCCGGATATTCGCTTTCTGATGTTTCTGTTGCTCCCCTGCCTGGGCATCGTGTCCCTCGTCGATCCGCGTCTCGGCATGGCCCGCGACTGGGACCTTCTCTCATTTTGCGGCTTGCCGATGGCCGCCGGATTTTATCTTGTACTTCTGCGGAGCGACAAAGAAACGATTAGACGACGTTTGACCGCTGTGCTGGCTATCGCCTTGAGCGCGCTGATGCTTGGACCCCGCCTCGGTAGTCAGATCGAACCAGAATTATCTATCGCCCACCTCAACAACTACTTTGCTCTTGATCGAACCCGGAACAATTTCGCCAGAACTCTTCTGATTGATTATTACGAGCAGACCGGTCAACCGGATCTGGCTCGGGCCGAAGCAGAAAAGAGAGGGCGTGATTTTCCTGAAGAAAGGCTGATAGAACAAGCCCGGCAACTCTTTGCGCAAAATCGTTCAGGGGAAGCCCTTCGGTCTCTCTATCAAGCACTGGAACTAAATCCGGCCCACTACCCGGCCAACAAAGGTCTGGGGTTGTGTTACAACGATCTGGGGTATCCCGACAGCGCTGTCGTCTACCTCAAAGTTGCTTACGGTCTCAACCCCAACGAGAAAGAAGTCACTTTCGCGCTCGGTCGTGCCTGTCTCACGCTCCAACGATGCGATGAGGCCAAACTGTTTTGCCGCCGCACGCTCGATCTGGACAGCACTTTGTCGGCCGCACGGTACCTGCTTGCTCAGAGCTACCGGTGCCTCGGTGATGAGGAGAATTATCTTTCCTGTCTCGCCGAGGTTGCTTTAGAAGATGATGCACCATCGCAAACGGCTCGCGAGTTGGGTATGGAATATCTCAAGCGCAAACAATTTGAACAAGCTATCAACGCTTTTGAAATCGCAATCAACAAGGGTGAGGACAGCACTTTCTTGATCGGATTGAGGGATCGATACCCTCAGTTGGCCCAGCCTGTGGGAAAGTAGCGCGACTCATCATGTGGCAGGGCTGCCGCCCACAAATTCCCTGGTACTGCTTCCCAGACAGCGGTTTGTGAGGAAATGGGTTCGTTTGATATTTTTTTGCTCCAGGCGTGGTGAGTTGGTAGTCTTTCCGATTCTCCTTCAAGTTTCAGACAGATTTATCCTTTGCAATATGGGCGTGATCATACGATCAAGTGTGATGTTATAGAGATATTGGGTGGCTTTACAGGAAGCTCTCAGGGCCATCCGCACGCACGCCACGGC
>DAOUUR010000222.1 GCA_030668045.1 bacterium | reverse complement strand
TGTTGGTGGTCAATGCGTTTCTCAGCAGCGTGATCGATATTTACCGTACCTATGCATTTGCCCGCCGGATGCCGATTCGCGGGTTTGTGCAGGTAGTCAAAATCATCATCTTCATTGCCGGTGGTATCATCATCCTCGGCATGGTTATCGGTAGGGATCCGACCAAAATTCTGGCTGGGTTCGGGGCGTTGACGGCGGTGTCGATGTTGATCTTTAAGGATGCAATCCTCGGCTTTGTGGCGGGCATTCAGATATCGGCAAACAATATGGTGCATATCGGCGACTGGATCGAGATGCCCAAGTATGGCGCCGACGGCGATGTGATTGATATTTCGCTGACGACGGTCAAGGTGCAGAACTGGGACAAGACGATCTCGACGATCCCGGCGTATGCGCTCATCAGCGATTCGTTCAAAAACTGGCGCGGGATGAGCGAGTCCGGCGGGCGGCGCATCAAACGCTCGATCAATATGGATATGAACACCGTGCGGTTCTGTGACCCAATGATGCTGGAGAAGTTCCGCCGCATTGAGCACATTGCCGAATATATCGATGCCAAGCAAAGTGAGATCGACGAATACAATGCTGCGGCCAATATCGATAATACCGAACTGGTCAACGGACGGCGGATGACGAATATCGGAACCTTTCGCGCCTATGTGATCGCGTATCTGAAAAACCACCCGAAGATCAATCCGAACATGACCTTTCTCGTGCGGCAGTTGAAGCCCACCGAGTACGGCCTGCCCATCGAGATTTATGTCTTTTCCAGCGACAAAGTCTGGGCCAACTATGAAGCGATTCAGGCCGACATCTTCGACCATATCCTCGCTGTCGTGCCGGAGTTTGACCTGCGCGTCTTCCAGAACCCCACCGGTTCGGACTTCGCAAAACTCATCACCGCATCGTGATTGCGGAGCACCATAGGGATATTATTTTCAGGCAGAGGTAAAAATTTTTGTTTTGCCGGTGGGGCGGGGATATTTTTATAAGGTCTTTGTGTCCAATTGTTTACAGGCCGATATGTTCTGTGTGCGAACACTTCAAAAATTAAATTGTTAAAAAAATGAAAGTTTTATGGTAACAAAATGCTTCTGAGAGACATATACTATATAGAAAGACATGGGCAAACCGGCAGAAGGCCGGTTTGAAATATCAAAAATGAAAATTAAGAATTCGGCCTTTGGCCGGAGTTGTTTAAAAAGTCAAGCATGAGAACTGGAGGCAGAAAATTATATGGGTCCTGAACTTGAAAAGGCAGTACATGAGCTGGCATTGCGAATGCGAATGATTCGCGCAATCCAGGAAGACATCGCCCCGGCGGGGGCACTGACCGAACGCGAAGCATTGATACTGCACTTGTTGGATGAGCGGGGTCAGATGACCGTAACGCAGATCGCCAATGCCTGGCCGAATGTCAGCGAAAGTACGATCTCTATGACAATTACAAAACTCTGGCGGGAACTTGGCTTGGTTTCCAAGACGATCAGCCCGGAAAACCAGCGCGTAACACTGGTTGAACTGACCGACAAGGGCAAGGCCGAATTGGGAATGATCTTCAAGCAGCGAAACCAGCGGATCAAGGCGCTCTTCGATTCGATCAACGTGACCGACGAAGAAAGGCAGGTATTGATCAGTGTCTGCCAACGCGGTGTCAAGGTGCTGGACCAATTTCTCAGCCCTGCGAAAGTACCGAAAAATAAATAATCCCCTTCAAAGGGATATTGAAATACAACTGACTCATGAGCAGTTAAGAATCCTTTGACGCACAGCACCTTTGAGAGACAAGGAAAAGAGATATTGGCGTGTGAGAAAAAGGCGAAAGCCGGCTCCGCCGCCAGAGAAAGGAGACTTGACATGCGGAACTATAAACAACATTTCGTTCTTATAACAGTGGTGTTCTTTTTGGGTTCGCTGCTGACAGTGTCGGCTTTCGGACGCAGCAGCCGAGCAGAATCCAGATCAAAGTCGGCTGAACATTCTCAAGCGAGGGCCACTCCCAAAGCAGCACCGGCACAACAAGTTCAATCTTCGGCCCCCAAAACGACCTCCCGTGCCCGGTCGTCCGCTCCATCGCAACGATCCGCTCCGAAGCCAGGGGCCTCCGCTTCACCGAGCCGGTCAACCCGGCGATCAACCCGGCAACCGGCACCCGCGCAAAGATCAACTCCGTCAGTATCCCGGTCTTCGGCTCCGTCGCGATCCGTCCAGAGCAGACCCTCCACACCTCAACCGAACCGTTCTACGCCTCCCAGAGCTGCAGCGCCGCTGCCAAGATCACAACCGGCGCGTTCAACTGCACCTGCGCCATCAAGATCGGCCTCCGGCAATTCATCTCGCAGCAGGGCGGTTCGACCGCGTCCGGTGAATCGAACGGTTGAGGTCGCCAGTGTCAGAACGACATCGAAAAGTCGCCCCGTTTCTTCGAGGAGTCACGTATCTTCCGTCAGCAGCAGTCGTGCGTCCCGGACAATCGTACCCGGTAGCGCATCGTCCCGCAGCACAGCAAAAAACTCTGTCAAAAAGACGAAGCTGATTACCACACGTGAAACCGCAAAAGTAACTTCTTCCAGTGTCGTTCGCAAGATCGAACCGCGCACTTCAAAACGCTCGAGAGCAAATACCCGCTCCCAAACAGCATCCGCAATCCAATCCGGTACGATGATTGATATTGACGGAACTGCATCTACTCGCAAGGCCGGGAAAACAGTTTCAAAAGCATCGAAGCCGCAAAAGGATCATTCGTCCCGGATGAAAATTATCGGAGCCGGTAACAAATCGAAGCGGGTGGCGACGAATACTCTTTCGACGGATACATCCCGGGTTCGTATCGACCCTAAAAAATCCTCGGCGGCAGGGGTTGTAGATACCAAGCGTGTTTCGAGAGGACCAACTTCAGGTCGTACTCGCGAAGGCGGAACAGGTGCTTCGACGCTATCGACTCCTTCGTCCCGGAGAACTTCAGTAAGATCGCGAACCCCGAAAAGCACAGCCGTCAGTACAAATACTGCTATTGTGGCAGCAACCGATCTTAATCAGCGCAGCCCGGCATTAAGAACATCTCTTTCGAGGCCGCGCCGCTCCGAACCTCGGGTCGTCATCAATGGGGATAATAATGTGGTCGTCCAGGGCGATGCGACGGTCATCAATCCTCGTCCGCAAATTACGACACGGCGGCTGTGCCATGATATCAGCTATGTTCACCATCGCCGGCGCTGGAAAAGCCACAGTGGCCTCTACTTCTCCTTCACCTGGTCCGGTTCCAGTTGCGGGCGGGTTGCGTATCTGCCGTACCGGTATCACCACTCGTGGTGTCATTATCCGATCACCTATCGGCCTTACTATGGGCTGTCGTATTATTACCCGCGTTATCACCGCAGATATATTTATGTCAGCATTGGCGGGTACTGGCCGAGTTGGTATCGCTATCGCCGGTATTACTGGTATGGCTGTCATCCGTATTATTGGTACGGGGCGTCTGTGATCACCGAACCCTATCAGAATGTGACCTACAATACCTATAATTATTATGACACCGATGACGCCCAACCTCTGGATGAGCCCGAATATCAGACGGCTGCTGATCTGTGTTTTTCCCATGCGGTCGAACTCTTCGAGGCGGGCAGCTATGAAGATGCGGCGGCGCAATTCCGAGAAGCCGTTTTGTTGTCACCGGACGATGTAGTACTGCCGTTTACTTACAGCCAGGCCCTGTTTGCCAATGGTGATTATGCCCATGCGGCCAGTGTCCTGCGGGGAGCAATCGCTCAAATCCCGGAAGATGAACTAACGGTTTACTACCCACGCGGTTTGTATGACGATGAAGCGGTTCTGAACGAACAAATCGCGCAGTTGGAGGCAGCCGTTGGCAAAGAACCGTTCGATGCGGACTATCAACTCCTGCTGGGCTACCAGTATTTAGGTATGGGAGATATGGACAAGGCACATCAACCGCTGACCGAGGCCACCAAGAGCACCGCCAACGCACCGACCGCAGGCAAACTTCTGGACCTGGCGGCAAAACTCGAAACCGAAGCATCCGAAAACGAATAGGAGAACGCAATGATGAAACATCAGATAGAGATACTCTGCGCAGTGAGCATGACAGTTTGCTTGAGTTCATCTGTAATGGGATTCGAGGCGTTTGAAGTCAGCCCGATTAACAACGCCCGGCAACAGCAGCCGGATGTT
The DNA here is from genome assembly GCA_030668045.1 of bacterium. Classification (GTDB taxonomy): domain Bacteria; phylum Zixibacteria; class MSB-5A5; order GN15; family FEB-12; genus DAOUUR01. The sequence continues at coordinate 945 of DAOUUR010000222.1, read as the reverse complement.
GATAATGGTAAGGTGGTCTGGGCTGAGCAGGTCGAGGGGGACTGGGATGTGTACGGCATTGATCTGCTGGATGGATCTGGCGAGTTGATCTTTATCGCCGCCTTTATCGATTCGGATCAGGTAGAACCGGCGATATGGAATAATTCCGTGGTCTATCAAGATAACACCTATGGCGATTGGGATGTGTATATGTCTGATATTACGGATGCGAATTTACCCGTGGATTATCCATTGATGCTCTCAGAGAATGACCAGACGAACCCGGAGATTCATGGCAATACTGTTCTCTGGCAGCACGAATTTGCCACCGACGACTGGGACATTTACGCTGCCGACATTACCGAACCCAACAGTCCCTCTGTGTATGTCGTTGATGACTATGATTACAACCAGCGGCAGCCCGCTGTTTATCGATCAAAAGTGGTCTATCAGGATGACTATTACGGTGACTGGGATATTTGGTCTGCGGACATCTGGCTTAAAAACGCACCACAGCATGATGAGGTGATTTTCAATGAGACGGCATTGAATCAGGAAAACCCCGCCATCTGGGACGATACGGTCGTGTGTCAGGTTGACGCCGGCGACGGGAACTATGATATTCTTTCGGTGAACATCTCCAATTCTGTTTCCCCGGCGGTAACTCCGATAGCAGTCGGGGCGTCGATTCAGATAAATCCCGATATCTCCGGCCATTTGATCGTCTGGCAGGATGACCGCAACGGTAACTGGGATATTTACGGTTATAATCTGATTACTCGGCAGGAATTTCTAATCACAACTCAAACCGCTTCTTCAAGTCTTTCTCACCCGGCTGACCAAACGAACCCGGCGATCAGCGGCTCACTGGTTGTCTGGGAAGATTTGCGAGATGCGCCTGACAAGCCAATGCGAATCTATGCGGCCTGGCTCGACGGTGATGTCATTGCGGACTGTCCGAATCGG
>DAOUUR010000334.1 GCA_030668045.1 bacterium | reverse complement strand
CCAATCATTTCATGCCCGCCTACGACCGCTCGGTTATCACCGGTCACATCAATTCCGACATAACCCGCCCTTTCCTGGCCAATAGAAACTGAGGTGCCAAGAGTATCGGCCTGAATATTATAGAAGTTGTATTGATAACGTCGTGCATCCATGTCCTCGGCGGACGGCATGTACATCCAGGAGAAATGTATCAGTTTTGTGCCATTGCTTCCCCAGTCGATCATGCGCCCCATGCTACCGTTATGCTGGTTGTCGTACCAGGTAGTACCTACCGTTACTCCCGGGGAAGTGGACGCGGCCCATGTTCCCAGACTCCGCTTGCCCGACGCTTGAGGAACTGATCCAACTTTGCTCGGGCCGTAAAAGAGAGGTGTTGGGTGCTTATCTGGGCGGACAACGTCGGTGAGTGTTTCCAGGTCAACTTTCTCGGTATCGTCTGCACTGGCAGCCACCGGCCACGCACAAAGACAGACTAACGACAATGCCATACCGAGTCTTAGGTCGATTAGCGATTCACTTCGCATGATACTTCCTCTTCGATCGGAACGTCGAATGAAAGTGCAAGATACTGTAGCACTATAGGTAAAAGTGTCCAGCTTGTCAAGCTGTTTTGGGGGGTGCAGAAGCACGGTGTGAGTGGCTGGTCAGAAAGTATGCACCCACAAAAAGAGGCCCCGACAATAATTGCCGGGGCCTTTGGATTTAGTGCAAAAAGTATCGGCTTAGTACATGCCGGGCATGCCGCCGCCCATACCGCCCATGCCACCACCCATATCGGGAGCAGCCTTATTGTCTTCGGGCATATCGACAACAACCGCTTCGGTGGTCAGAAGCAGGCTGGCGATTGAAGCAGCGTTCTCCAGCGCCGAGCGCGTCACCTTGGTAGGATCAATCACGCCGGCCTTGAGAAGGTCTTCGTAGGTGTCGGTTTGTGCATTGTAACCAAAAGCGCCAGACTCATTCTTGACTCTATTGACAACAACCGAAGCCTCGGCACCGGCGTTCTCGGAGATCTGACGAATCGGCTCTTCGAGAGCCTTACGGATGATGTCCACACCGACCATCTCGTCAGCGTCGATCTTGATCTTATCCAGAGCTGTGATAGCGCGGAGAAACGCTACACCGCCACCAGCCACAATACCTTCCTCGACCGCAGCGCGGGTAGCATGAAGAGCGTCCTCGACCCGAGCCTTTTTCTCTTTCATCTCGGTCTCAGTCGCGGCGCCAACATTGATGACCGCCACGCCACCGGCCAACTTGGCCAGGCGTTCCTGCAGTTTTTCGCGATCGTAGTCGGAAGATGTGTCTTCGACCTGCTTGCGGATCTGTGAAATACGGCCTTTGATGTCCGCCTTGTCACCGGCACCCTCGACGATAGTGGTGTTGTCTTTGTCGATGGTGATTTTTTTGGACGACCCAAGATCGGCGAGAACGGCGTTTTCGAGTTTCAGGCCGATCTCTTCGGCGATCACACGGCCACCGGTCAGGATTGCGATGTCTTCGAGCATGGCCTTGCGACGGTCACCAAAGCCGGGAGCTTTGACTGCGCCGACTTTAATGGTGCCGCGCAGTTTGTTGACGACCAGCGTCGCGAGCGCTTCGCCTTCGATATCTTCGGCGATAATCATCAGTGGCTTGCCCTGCTGAGCGACTTTCTCCAGAAGGGGCAGAAGGTCTTTCATGTTGGTGACCTTTTTGTCGTGGATCAGAATCAACGGATCTTCGAGGATCGCTTCCATCGCGTCGGGATCGGTTACGAAATACGGTGAGACATAGCCGCGATCAAACTGCATGCCCTCGACGACATCGAGAGTCGTTTCGGCCGTCTTGGCTTCTTCGACCGTGATGACGCCGTCCTTGCCGACTTTTTCCATCGCTTCGGCAATCAAATCGCCAATCTGCTTGTCGTTGTTGGCCGAGATTGTACCGACCTGCGAGATCTCTTCCTTGCCGGAAACCGGATTGGACATACTCTTGATCTCTTCACCAATGATGATGACCGCTTTGTCGATGCCGCGCTTGATGGCCATTGGATTGTGACCGGCGGTAACGTTCTTGAGACCTTCGCGGTAAATCGCCTGAGCGATCAGGGTAGCGGTGGTGGTGCCGTCGCCGGCGTCGTCGGATGTCTTGGAAGCGACTTCCTTGACCATCTGGGCGCCGATGTTTTCAAACGCGTCTTCCAGTACGATCTCTTTGGCAACGGTCACGCCGTCTTTGGTGACGGTGGGTGATCCGAATTTCTTGTCGAGGACGACGTTGCGTCCTTTTGGGCCAAGCGTCACTTTGACGGTGTTGGCCAGTTTGTCCACGCCCAATTTGAGTTTGTTGCGAGCGGTGACATCAAAGTCTATGAGTTTTGCCATTTTCAATAATTCCTTTCGATTCCGGTTTAGCTGCCCTGGATAATGGCAAAGATGTCAGATTCGCGCATGATGAGGTACTCGGCCTGGTCGACAGATACCTCGGTGCCGGAATATTTACCGTATAGGATCCGGTCACCCTTTTTCACTTCCATACCGATCTTGGTGCCGTCATCGGACGTGCGTCCCGGGCCAACTTCGATAATCTCGCCCTGCATCGGTTTTTCTTTGGCGGTATCGGGAATGATGATTCCGCCCTTATTAGTTTCCACCTCTTCGAACGGCTTGACCACAACACGGTCAGCTAGTGGTTTGAACTGCATGTTTTCCTCCTGTTGCGTTTGCTTATTGTTGCTTTCTATTTCTACTCATTTGTTTAGTTGCCTTGTTAGCACTCGATACAAACGAGTGCTAACAGGCGGTCAATATAGCTTTAACAGTCTTTCTGTCAAGGAGTTTCGTGGAAATCTGAGATTTTATTTCTGAGCACCTCGCTGGTTCTTTGCATATCTATATAGAAATGCATCAAAAAAACTCTAAAAAGTTAATATAATCAATTGACAATGAAACATAATTAAGTTAATAACGTATATTAGACATAGAACTTAATACATGAATTAAAGGGATAAAGAGATGGCTCAGGAGTGGATAGAGGTAGCGAAACTGGTGGGATCAAGAGAGATCACGGTAGAGAGGGTTCGGGTCGAGGAGAGTGGGATTGTGCTAGAGGGTGAGTTTCAATTGCCGCCGTTGGCCAAATTGGGAGCTGAAGATCAGGTATTTGTCGCGGCGTTTGTGCGTTGTCATGGTTCAATTAAGCAGATGGAGAATTTTCTGGGTGTCTCCTATCCGACAGTCAAGAGCCGACTCAATCGAATATCCAAGCGGCTTGATTTTGTTGAGATCGTGGTTGAGGAGCAACCGGTAGAGGCCCTGGATCAGCTTGAGCGGGGCGAAATTTCAGTTGAAGAAGCGATAGAGAAATTGAAGGAAGGGAGAGACTCATGAGCATGCCCCAACTATTAGTACTTGAGATGCTGGCGGGAGGAAGAATAGGTGTCAATGATGCCGAGAGGATGCTTGGAGCGTTAAATGGTACGGTGATCGGGATCGCCAAGGTTGAAAAAGTAGCGACCTACGAACCAGCCTTAATCGACTGGGCCGGAAATGGGCTCGCATCGGTTATACCGATTCATCACTAAGGACAATTTTGCATTGT
>DAOUUR010000248.1 GCA_030668045.1 bacterium | reverse complement strand
TCTCTACTTGTTGTTCAAACCAACCAGATTCTTCAGGGATGCTATTTCACCGGGCGTCAAATGACGCCACTGACCCGGTTTGATTCCACGCGTGGTGATGCCGCCAAACTCAACGCGCGTCAAAGACCTGACCGGATGCCCGACTTTCTTGCAAAGCTGTTTGACCTCCCGCTTGCGCCCCTCAGTCAGAATCAGGCGAATCCGCGATTCCTTGCGATCATGCCCAAGGATACTGACCTGGGCTTTCCCTATCGCTCCGTCATCGAGTTTAATCCCTTGCTCGATCTTCAACTTCGAATCCTCTCCCATCCGCCCCAGCACTCTGGCCTCATAGATTTTGGGAACCTGATAGCTGGGATGTGCCAGTCGATATGCCAGATCGCCATCGTTGGTCAGGACCAACACACCGGCGGTATCAAAATCGAGCCGGCCCACCGGATAGACTCGCTCATCCAAATCTTTGAGGAGGTGTTTGATGGTGCGACGGTGAAACGGATCGTTGAGGGTGGTCATAACGCCACGAGTTTTGTTCAACACTACATAGATTTTGGTGTCGACCGGACTTGCCTCGGTGCCATCAACCTTAACAACGTCGCTTTCCTCATCAATGATAGTGCCCACCTTCTCCACGGTGATATCATTGACAGTAACCCGACCCTCGGCAATCAGCGCATCAGCGCCGCGTCGCGAGGTCACGCCACTCAGTGACAGATACTTATTGATCCTGATTTGGGCCATCTACTATACGCTGCAAAACCTTTGCTGTCGCGACAAATTGCTTCGTTAGGTAACCGGACCTCCCGTTTCCATATCCACAACAACCTCGGATGATTCTCCTTTGCCGTTCCCTCCGGACTGGAACGACTCGTCAGGCTCAATTTCAGAATCATCAGTCCACTCTTCTGTTTCTTCACCTTCATCGTCTGTAGCGTCGTTTATGCGCTCGCCAGTCTCAATTCCCTCTGAGTCAACCAACCGACTTGCTGGATCAAAAGTACCGTCGGCAATATTCAGTTTCACTTCTTCGGCAGCCTCCGAACCGATGTTTTCCAGAGTCAGTTCGGTCTGGTTTTTCGGCTCCGATACAGCTACCAACTCCTCGATCTCTGTCATCTTGGGCAGGTCCTCCAGCCGATTAAGACCGAAGAATTTCAGGAATTCATCGGTGGTGCCATACTGTAGAGGCTTACCCACAGTAGTAGCGCGACCTTTGACCGTCACCATATCTTTTTCAAGCAGGTTGTGCAGGACACCATCGGAACTCACTCCCCGAATATGCTCGATCTCCGTCTTGGTGACTGGCTGCCGGTAGGCAACAATAGCCAGTGTCTCAAGCGCTGCCCGGGTCAGCCGCATTTTGCGTCGACGGGTGAACAACTCCTCGACATATCCGGAGTATTCCGGCGTAATGTAGAACTGGAAACCGCCGGAGACTTCCCGAATCCGATAGGCAGCACCGACTCCCAGATAGCGATCGTTTAGGTCGGCCACAATTTTCCCAACTCCAGCCGGTGTTGCCTCATCAACAACTTCCGTTATCTTCCTTGCTGGGATCGGGTCCGGCGAGGCCATAATCAACGCTTCTACTATTGAATGATTGTTTCCGTGGTCAGCCATTTATTTTACCACCTGTTGCAAGTTGGTCTCGCGTTCAAAGGTTGCCGGGGAGTCCTCATAGAGCGCCCCGCGATAGATTCTCAATTCAGCAAACGGCACCGACTGCGATATCGACACCCGCCGTGAGCGGGCCAGTTCCAATAGAGCGATAAATGTCACTACCGCAATCATTCGTCGCGGCAAATCGGCAAATAGCTCGGGGAAAGTTGCGGACTCCCGATGCTTCAGATACTGCAAAACAAAAGCAATTCTGTCCTCGACCGAAACCTCTTCAACATCAACCTCGTGCATAGTCTCATCAGGTCGCGCCTGGACAACATCTCGGAAAGCTGAGAGAAGATCGAAGAACGAAGTTGACGGCACCCACTCGGTAGCAATATCGGACTGTCTAATCGGCGGTGGCGGCACGTAGTTGCGCTCCTCCATCAACGCCTTTTCCTTGAGAATATCTCCGGCTTCTTTGTACTTCCGGTACTCCACCAGAGCCATAATCAATTCTTCGCGAGGGTCCATTTCATCGGGATCGTTCTCATCGCGAGGGAGCAACAGTCGCGTTTTGATACGGATCAGAGTAGCCGCCATCAGGATAAACTCACCTGCGACCTCCAGATTGAGGGTCTGCATCATCTCAAGGTATTCCAGATACTGCCGCGTAATTCGGGCAATCGGAATATCGTTGATGTTGATCTCATCCTTCCGGATCAAATACAGAAGGAGGTCAAGCGGTCCATGAAAGACCGACAAGTCAACACGGTAATCGTTGGAGTCAATCTTGTTGCTGTCGTTCATTATTTCTTAGCCTTTCTATAGTCGGTCTTCATAGCACGACGAACTCGGTCCATCACACCGGCCGCCCGTTGCCGGGCCCGTTCGGCGCCGGTGGCCAGCACATCCCAGACATAATCGGGCTGCCTGACCAGTTCTGCTCTCTTCTCCCGAACCGGAGCCAAGGCCTCGTTGAGATTGGCAACCAGCCGCATCTTGCAATCAACACACCCGAGCTGACCACTCTTGCACGGTGGCGCGATATCCTCCACCGCTCCCGGCGTGTATATCTGATGCAACAGAAAAACCGGGCATTTTTCAGGATGACCGGGATCGCCCTTGCGAAGCTTGCCCGGGTCGGTATAGAAACTCTTGATGCGTTTTTCAGTCTGCTTGTCGGTGTACTCAAGTGGGATATGGTTGTCGTACGACTTTGACATCTTTCGATTATCCGCACCAAGAATCAACGGTACCTCGGTGAATAACGCTTCCGGTTCATTAAACGTCTTCTTATAGAGAAAGTTGAACCGCTTGGCCAGATCAGCCGCCAGCCATATATGCTTGGCCTGATCCTTGCCCACCGGCACCTTGTGAGCGTTATATAAACAAATGTCGGCTGCCTGCAACACCGGGTAGCCAAGGAAACCGTACGAGTCGAGAGTGTCTTTCTTTTCCTGATAGGTGGGCAGACGGGTCAGAGTCGGTACGGTGATCAGCATCGAAAAAATCAGATGCAGTTCGGCATGTTCAGCCACTTCAGATTGGATGAAGATCGCGCATTTTTCCGGATCAAGACCAGCCGCCATGAAATCAATCGCCACCTCAAACACATTGGCTTTGAGCTGTCTGGTGTCCTCGTACTCGGCGGTAAGAGCGTGCCAGTCAACGATACAACAGTACATCCAGTATTCATCCTGAAGCCGCACCCAATTACGCAGGGCACCCTCAAGATTGCCAACATGAAGGGAACCGGTCGGCTGCATCCCTGAAAGGATCGTTTCATTCTTTTTTGCGGAAGATCCGTTATCTGTTGTCGTTTGCTCACTCATAGCATGCCTCAAAGATACCTTATCAGTTTCGATTGTATACCCGACCGGGGGCAAAATCAAATAAAACTTTTAGGTCTTGTGAAGCGTTCCTGCTAAACCAGGCTCGCCTGCTGTTAGGTGGTAGCGCCGCCGAAACGGGAATCCATAAACAAATATGGATGCCACTGCGGGGCGACTTCGGAGTCGCGTTGCAGGAACATTATATATGAAGGTGGCGTTGGTTTCTTCAGCAATTTCATCTCAGCCTGATCGACAGTGCGATCACCCTTGCTATTATTGCACCGAGCACAGGCACACACCAGATTGTCCCATCGTTCGTTGCCGCCCATCGTCTTAGGCACCACATGGTCAACCGTCATAGGGCCTTTCGTCGAGCCACAATATTGGCAACTGTTACGATCGCGGATAATTACATTCTTGCGGGTGAGCATGATCTTCTTAAACGGTACCCGTCGATACTGTTGCAACCGCACCACCGATGGTAAATCGAAACTACGGTCCACCGTTCGCACTTTGAGGCCATCAGCCTTAGCAATCATCTCCGCCTTCCCCTGAAAAAGAAGCACCATCGCCCGCCGTGCCGCACACAGCGTGAGCGGTTCGTAATTCTGATTCAGGAGCAGGACTCGCTTATTGATTACCGACTGATACATCCTCAACCTCTGGGCCTGGGAGCCTGTTCAACTGGTCGGGGTCGACCTCGGCCATCATCGGGCCGATACTATCGTCCCCACACCGGAAGTAATTCGGCTAGCCACACACCGACGGAGTTCACATCCCCGCACGGCGCATCTAAACCTGCGCGGAAAGTCACCTGACCTTCGCGCACTATAAATGATAAGATTATTGATAAGAACGAAAGTGTCAACCGAATTCTCAGCAGGTCGATTCATGCCGCCTGTGCTTGACTAAAGAAAAAAACGCGCGACCCTCTGACCATTCCGTGGTCATCATTGGACGCGCGTTATAACAGGCTAATGACGTTTCGGTCAATCCGTTATCCTACCCGTCCTCCTGCATAGCCTTATCAATTTCGTACTTTTTCATTTTGTCAAAGAGCGTAGTGTAGTCGATCTTGAGTACTTTTGATGCCTTGCGTTTATTATTACGCACCTGTTTGAGGATACGTATGATCGCAGCTTTTTCCGCTTTCATCTGAGCAT
>DAOUUR010000072.1 GCA_030668045.1 bacterium | reverse complement strand
CGACTGAAACCGGGTAGCGGTGCAATTTCACCGACGCCGCTGTTGCCTTCGGAGTCAAACAGTTTGAGAATCAACCCGTCGCGTTGGCTGTACGTCTCACCTTTCAAATTCAGAGGGTGCTCCAGAGGGATGCGGTAGCGATACAATTTACAGTTGGTGACAATCACAGCAACCACCCGATTGAAAAGAGGACGCTGAATAATAAAAGCAGGCGGCCGGTTGCGGCAAGAGTGTCATTGAGGGTGCGTCCTTTGAGGCCACGAAGAACGTTCGCAATAGTTGGGACCGCAATCGGCAAGGTGAACAGACTGAGTAACGCCCACCGATGATCTGGCTGGCGCAGGATCAATATTAATGGTACTAACAGACCAACAATTACCGCCGTTGCGTATTCCCATCGAGCAAACCGAACGCCGAACCGCACGGCCAATGTTTTCTTGCCGGATGCTTGATCTCCCACGATATCACGCAAATTATTGACCGCGAGGATTGCCACCGAAAAAAGACCCGGCGCAAGTCCGGCGATTATTGCCTCCGGGGTAATCGTCAGCGCCTGCACGTAGTAAGTGCCAGCGACAGCCACCGGTCCAAAGAAGATCAGGACGAATATCTCGCCGAGGCCGTTGTAGGCGAGTGGGAACGGTCCGGCTGTATAGAGAACGCCAAACAAGATCGACAATAGTCCGATTGCAACCACCGGCCACCCTCCGCGCCACACCAGATAGACGCCGATGAGCAACGCCATACCGAATACAATCACGGTCGCCCGTTTCATAGTTGCGGGTGAGACCAAACCGGCTTGAGTCACCCGGACCGGACCGAGCCGCTGGTTAGCGTCGGCACCTTTGTTGTAATCAAAATAGTCGTTGGCGAAATTGGTCCCGATCTGGATCAGCACCGCACCCAACAACGCAGCCAGAGCTGCAGGCCAAAACTCAGCGCGGTCGGAGTAAGCCAACGCGGTCCCGATCATAACCGGTGCGACCGCCGCCCAGAGTGTTTTCGGACGAGCGGCCAATACCCAGAGACGCACCCGGCCAATCTCAGGGGCGACGGGGGAATTTGGAGAAATCTGGTTTTCGTTTTTCAACAAAAGCGTTGCGACCTTCCTGACCTTCCTCTGACATATAGAAAAGCATGGTGGTGTTACCGGCCAACTCCTGCAACCCGGCCTGACCGTCGCAGTCGGCATTGAGCGCAGCCTTGAGACAACGAATAGCAATCGGCGAGTTGGCCAAAATTTCGCGGCTCCATTGAACTGTTTCCTCTTCCAATCGTTCCAGTGGCACGACGGTGTTGATCAATCCCATTTCAAGCGCCTGGTCGGCATTGTACTGACGACACAAGAACCAGATCTCCCGCGCCTTTTTCTGACCAACGATACGTGCCATGTAGCTGGCGCCATAACCGCCATCGAACGAACCAACCCGCGGCCCCGTCTGGCCAAAAACCGCATTGTCCGCCGCAATAGTCAGATCACACATGAGATGTAGAACATGACCACCCCCGATTGCATAGCCGGCCACCATCGCGATAATCGGTTTCGGGCAGGTGCGCATCTGTCTCTGAAAATCGAGCACGTTTAGCCGATGCACGCCGGTGCCATCTTTGTATCCGGCCTCTCCCCTGATTCTCTGGTCGCCGCCAGAGCAGAAAGCATCGCTACCCTCACCTGTGAGAATTATAACGCCTATCTCAGGATCTTCGCGAGCCTCGGCCAACGCCTGAGACATCTGGGAAACTGTCTGAGGACGAAAAGCGTTGCGTACGTCGGGACGGTTTATCGTGATCTTCGCAATCCCTTCGGCCTTGTCGAACTTAATATCAGAGTAACTACCCGCTTCGATCCATTCTATCTTCGCCATATCAACCTCTCAGTCATCGCTATCTTAACTTGAACTATCCTCAGCAAGGAAACGTCGCACTTCCCGTGCAAAACGTTCCGTTTTTTCAAAATGGACATTGTGTCCGCAATCCTCAACAACCGTCACCTGTGCCTTCATACCGCGCGCAACCATCGCCTCGGCAATCGTTACAAATTTAGCATCTTCTCTTCCGGCTATCAAGAGGCTTGGGCCATCAATCTCGCCAAGTTTTCCCCACAGCGACGGTTGCGCACCGGTCGATAATCCGGTCAAGGCACAACTCAATTCGGCCCGATTGTTCTTCATCCGTCTTTTCAGAAGCGACCGCAACCTGCCCGAATCCCGCTTAATGGCAGCAAAAAGTGGCTGGTCGTACCAGTAATCAAGAAACTTATCAAGTGGCTCGCGCTCAATCCGCTCCGTGAGGACTTTATCAGCCTCGGTTCGCTGTAGTCGTTCTGTCTCATTCTCCAGACCGGGCGAAGCTGACTCCAGAACTATCCTCCTGAAAAGTTGTGGATATTTCACCGCCATGTAGAGAGCCAACCTTCCGCCCATCGAGTAGGCGACGACATCACATCTATCACCTGCTAAAGACTGAACCACTTCGCAGAGACCTTCGGCCACGTTCTCCATCCGATAGCAATCATCGGAACCATCGACAACCGTTCGGCCATGACCGGGCAAATCAACAGCTATACAATGAAACTGATCGTGAAAATACTCAATGACGTTACCGGGTCCGGCCCAGTCTGTTGCTGATCCTAAGAAACCGTGAAGAAAAAGCAGCGGTGGAAGATCGGTCGCACCTGATTCGATCCGATGAAAACGGTACGGCGATACCATCAGCAGTTACAACTCATCGAGTACTTTGCCGAGAACCTGTGCGATTTCCTGCTGTAGATCAAAGTTCTCCTGACGGTCACAAGTGACTTCAATGATTGATGAAAGTGCTATCCCGGTAGCCTTTTGCGCTTTGGTATAGCAGGCAACAAATTCATCGCGGGTGCCGGGATGATGATAGTTGAGACCATACATCTTCGCCGCCGATTCAAACCCGAGATCATGAGGAGTGGCGAAGAACTGCTCAAAAACATCTTTCTCTTCGGTTACCGGCAGGAACGAGAATATCCCGCCACCGTTGTTGTTGAGCACCACGATGATTATCGGTTGAGCCGAGTTGCGAACCAGACTGAGCGAATTCAAATCGTGCAGAAAAGCCAGATCGCCGATCAAGATCGTCACCGGACGATCAAGTCCACGCGCATAGCCAAACGCAGAGGCTATTGTACCATCAATACCACTGGCACCACGATTACATCCGACCGGGACAGCCGGTCCCGAGAAAGCCGCGAAACTGTCCATCTCTCTAATCGGCAGGCTGGAAGACAACCAGAGCGCTGACAGATCGTGAATGTTCTTCGATATCAGTCGACACACTGCCGGTTCATTGATACTGCCCTGTGAGGTCATGTCTTCGACAATACGATCCACAGCTGACGATTGTTTTTGCAACGTCACGAGAGATTCATTTTCATGTCGGTCGATTAAGGAGGCCAGCGCAAAGCAGGTGTCGGTGAGGTTTGCTTCGATACGACTGGTGACCCGATGATTTGGATCGTGACGATACGGATGTTCGGCCACCCGGATGTAGTTTTCGATTTGGTCACTGTCGAGCAGTTGCAGGAGACGTTTGGATGTAACCTGCCCACCGAGATGCAGCACAGTCTTGCAACCAGACAGACCAGAGAAAAGCGACACCAATATCAGATCGTAATAGGGAACAATACACTTATCTTCCACACCCAGCCGCAGGCCCGATGAAATGTCGGGAAGGGTCGGCCAGTTGAGGCGACGAGCCAGTCGCAGGACAGCTTCACGCTCGCGCTCGGATTGTAATCGTCCAACAACGAGGATTCCGTTTGGCTCTTCGCCGAGAAATCCCGCCATACCCTGAAGTTGAGAATCATCAAGCGCCATCAGACTGCTGCCGTATGCGGTCAATGGCGCCCCGGACTCGCACCATGCAGTCAGTTCGGCGCTGTCGTCGGAAGTCGTTGGTTCGCCGGAGATCAATGGTTCACGAAACATGCAGTTGATATGAACCGGCCCCGAGGGTGACCGTCGTGAACGATAGACGGCTTGATCAATTGTTGTAAGAACGAATCTCGGCGTGATCGACTTATCGGGAACAGGAAGATCAACTTTCCACCGGACATACTCCCCGAACAGGTTGACTTGGTCTATCGTCTGGTTGGCACCTGTGTCCAGGAGTTCGGGGGGACGGTCGGCACTGAGTATGATTAGCGGAATACATTCCAGCGAAGCCTCGATAACGGCTGGAAGAAAATTGGCTACCGCAGTACCTGAAGTGCAGATCAAGACTGCCGCGTTGCCAGTCGCACGGGCATGTCCCAGCGCATGAAAAGCCGCTCCGCGTTCATCGTAGTGTACCACAGTCTCTGTTTCGGCATGCCTGGCCGCTGCCAGCACCAGCGGAGTTGATCTTGATCCCGGTGCGATGGTGAAAAAAGTAATTCCGTTTCGCACCAACTCTTCGACTATCATCTCGGCCCATCGTTCGTTCATTGTCGCCATCAGTATCAATCCTGCTATGAGATTGCCTTTAGGAACCCTGCTATCTTGCTTTCGATTTCTGTCCATTCGTTACCAACTATCGATCCATCGACCAACCCGACACCAGAATACAAATCAAGTGTGCCGTCGGCAATCAGCCCCGAACGAATCGCAACGGCAAACTCTGCCGCCTCGTGACCAATCCACCCGACCGGCGAAGCATACCAGCCCCGGTCAAATGGCTCCAGACGATCAATCAACTCCCTCGCCTGCGCGCTTGGATATCCGCCGACAGCCGGTGTTGGATGCAGCGTTGAGATGATAACGGCATCGCCAGTCGAAGGCAACAGCTTGCCTCGCATCGTGGAGATGAGGTGCTGCACGCGCGGCAGTTTGACAATTCCGATTTCTTCCCCACCCGATACGTCCGAACACAAATCGGCCAGTGCCTCTCGAATTCCGGTGACGACCAGACGATGTTCCCGAAACTCTTTTTCCGAAGCCAACAGTTGCCGCTCCATCTCCAGATCCGATGACTCATCGGCACCCCGCGCCCGGGTACCGGCGATAGCTTCGCTTTTTATTTCTGCTCCGTCTCTCCGATACAGAAGTTCGGGGGACGCTCCTATAAAAGTTGCCCCCGAATCGGGTTGGAAACAGAAGTGGAAACAATGCGAAGTGTTACGCACCAGTTGATCAAAAACGATTTCAGGAGTTGATTCATCGTTGCAATCGAATGACGTTCTCCTCGCCAGCACTACTTTGTCGACGAGATCCGAATGAATAGCCTTCAGGGCAGCATCAAAGATCGCAGGCCAGCTCTCACGGTCGGGGCAGTCATCACCTCGGATCGTCTCGACACCAAAATTATCGGGCAGGCGGTCATTATCATTTATAACAGCCAATTCGCGCAGGATCGTGTCGTGATTGGCACGATCTCTTGATAGATCAATATTGCAGGCAAAGTAGCCGGTCTGTTCAGACTTCACCAACTCAAAACGTGGCAATACAAACCTGCCCCGGCCAAACTTATCCCATGCTTTTCCAGAGACTCTTCTCTTTTTGCTGGTTGCGTCGCCATTGAAAGCGAGGCCACCATAGTCCCGCAGGCGGTCGCTGCCACCCCGGAGTTTGTCCTCCACCCGACCGATCAGGTGGGCTGCCGTCTCGTCGCCCTCAAACGTTATAGCATCGGCGAAACCAAGCGCAGCCATCGCAAACGATTCGTCCCGCGAAGACCAGTAGATTTTCCCGCTTGCTTTCTGAGATGCCAGCCATCCGGACAGATCGGGGAGATTCTCAATCTCGATCTCAAGCCGCACGGTATTGGAAGTGTCGGGAATTTCTCCGAGGTCCGGCTCGATCAGCAATTCGCCGACCCGTTCAGCCATCAGCTCGCGGGCGGAAACCAGATCGGAAACAATATACTGTTGGGCGATATCCGACATAACGAATCAATCAAACCTTTCCATCGCTGTCAATCCGGTCACCGGAATAAATCGTTGCCACACCAAAAGTCAGGCGGATCTCTTTTGTATTGGAAAAACCTGACTGCGTCATCAGGTCGCAGAAATCGTTACCATACGGAAACGACTCGACCGTTTCATTCAAATAGCGATAGGCATAGCGGTCGCCGGAAATTATCCCGCCCAACCTCGGCAGGATTGATCGAAAATAAAACAAATAGACCAACCGTACCAACCGGTTTGACGGCAGAGAAAATTCCAGAATCAGCGCGCGTCCTCCCGGTCGCAGGATTCGATACATTTCGTCGAGCGCCATACCGACATCGGTGACGTTTCTGATTCCGAACGCAATCGTTACCAAATCGGCGCTGGCTGTTTCCAGAGGAAGAGCGCAGGCATCGGCCCGCAACAGTGAGGTGGGAATTGGTCGTTCTCTATTGAAAGCAGCGAGCTTCGTTTTGGCGAGGCGAAGCATCCGGTCAGCCATGTCAACCCCAAGGCCAAGAACCACCTGCGGACAATACCGATACAACGAGAGAAGGATGTCGCCGGTACCGCAGGCCAGATCAACCGCAACCTGCCGTTGACCCGGTCCAACCTGCGCCGCGAGCTTTTTCCGCCACGCAACATCGCGCCCAAATGACAAGAGGCGATTGAGCAGATCGTAGCGGTGGGCAATCCGGTCAAACATCTTCCAGGCATCCTGCCGCGACGGTTGGCGCTTTTCGGGAACAGTATCTCTGAGACTCATATCAGCTGCTTCCACCGGGAACATATCCTTCAATCCGACACTCATTATACCAATCACGGACCTCCTAATATATGGCAATTCCCCGATCATTTCAAGCTCAGGACGAATTGGCTGGCCTCTTTCAACAATGTGATTGACCAACTCCAATGTAACCGGCATAATGAGTTGCAGTCGCGGCAACCTTTGGAAACGGCCAACAGCCGCGAATACAGTTCGTTCGGCGAGTGGAAAACATCAAATAATCGAAAGGAAAGATCATGTTTACAACTATGGAAAGCCTTCTCAAGGGGTGGGAGGGTGAATCAAAAATCACCCAGAATGTCATGAACGCCCTGACTGAAGCCGCCGCAAAGCAGGAAGTGGCTGAAGGACACCGGAATCTGGCGCGTGTTGCCTGGCATATTGCCACCTCCATCCCGGAAATGATGAGCCAAACTGGTCTGGACTTTTCAGGTGTCGACCCGGAAGCACCGGTACCAGCCAGTGTTGAAGAAATCAAGAAAGTCTATGCTGAGGCATCGGGCAGGTTGCTTGAGGAAGTCAAGGCCAAGTGGAACGATGATACCCTTCAGCAGGAAGATGAAATGTATGGTGAGACATGGAAGAAAGGATTGACGACCCGCATTCTAATCAACCACGAAATACATCACCGCGGTCAGATGTCGGTGCTGATGAGGCAGGCTGGTTTGGTCGTGCCGTCGATTTACGGACCGGCAAAAGAAGGCTGGGCTGAGTACAACGCACCGCCACCGGCAGTTTGAGCTTGAGGCTGTTTCTGATTTTCAATTTCGGCTGAGTCCAACAACTTGGCCGGTCTAATTTGAAAAGAGAATAACACCGTTCTGGCCGACGGCAACGTAGCGACCATCTCCCCAGACGATGCCGTTTAGGTCCGAGGAGGTGATAGTGGTCCGCTTGATCCAACTACCACCGTGATCGAAGCTCGCAATGACGGTGCCATCGACCCCCACCGCGACCATGCGATTTTCATAACCGGCAACACCGAGCAGGTGGTCCATAGTGTTGGAGATACCACGGAACCAATCGCCACCATCATGACGAACAAAAACCGCACCATAGTGACCGACCAACGTTAGCGCTGAGGTGGTACGGATCGCATCAAGCAGATGGTTACGTGTCACCGCTTCATCGGTTGACCATTCGGTCAGGTCTGGAGTTGTTATAATCATACCGGTTGACCCAACCATGGCGTATTCGTCGCCGGTATGGATGACGCAATACAACCAGTTGGAGACACCAGTTTCCACCGACCACCAATTGAGCCCGTCTGGCGATTTCAACACCTGCCCAAAAGTACCAACAATAACAAACCTGCCAGGCCCCCATGTAACATCAAAAAATGACACTTCCGGCGCCCAGATATAGCGCGACCAGTCTATCCCATCACCAGAAGTCAGTATTGTGCCGCCCGCCCCTACGACAACATATAGCCCACCGTATCTGGCCACGCCGAAGAGATTGACATTAGTACCGGATTGCCTTTCGGTCCAGATGACTGCATCCGGGGAGACTATAATAGCACCGTCGTTTCCCACAGCCAGATATTCAGTTCCCGACCAGACGATATCGTTGAGGTCTGAAGTGATTGAGGTATATCCAAAACTCCAGATCATACCGTGGTAGAGAACTACAAAATTCTCAGTTGTCACCACGGTAATCTCGCTGGTGGTTATCGAGATGGGACAGGTGTTACCCATTCGTGGTACCTGTATCCGCACGCTGTCGCTGGATGTCATAACAACATGAGCTCGTGAATTGCCAATTCGAATCACACTGGTGCTGGCCGCAAATCCGAGGTATTGGCCGTATATGGTGACAGTATCGCCCTCATAACCACTCTTGGGTTCAAAATCTT
>DAOUUR010000144.1 GCA_030668045.1 bacterium | reverse complement strand
GGGCCGAGGCTCGGGAACTTGATATCGTACTCGTCGAAATTAGTAACCTGCCGCGTTTCTTTTGTCTGCAGATCGTGCGCCCAGATGTTGTACTTCATGTTTTTATCGCGATCCGACATGAAGTAAACCGTGTTGCCATGCCACATCGGTAACTCATCGTTGGCCACATCGTCGGTTATCTTCTCCGAAGTGTTGGCTTTGAAATCATACAGCCAGAGATCGGCGGCGGTACCACCTCGATACCGTTTCCAGGTCCTGAACGCTCTGGAAACAAACTGAAAGGCAATGCGGTTTTCATCGGGACCAAAAGATGCAAACGCAGCCATCCCCAGGGGAAGTTCTTCGGCAAGACCGCCATTAATCGACTGCTTGTAGAAGCGGGTACGACCGAGCGGATGAGTCATATTGGAACGATAGAGAATATGTTTGCCGTCCGGATACCACTCGACCACCGTTTCGTCTGCAGAGTGGTGGGTCAGTCGCGTCGGAACACCACCGTCGGTCGGGACGGTGTATATATCAACATTGCCGTCGTAGTTGGCACTGAATGCGATAGTCTTGCCATCGGGAGAGAACTTGGGGAATATCTCCATCCCGTCTGGTGAACTAATCCGCCGAGCAAGACCACCTTCACGGGGTACAGTCCAGAGATCGCCGGCGAAAACGAAAACAATTGACTCAGCGCTGATGTCGGGAAAACGCAACATGCGTGCATCGGGAATTATTGTTTCTGTCGCTTGCGCCGGCGATCCGGCCAGAACGACTATGGCTACGAGAATGAACAAACAAATTGACTGCCGCATTGAGACCTCCTTACGAGGGTAGAGGATCATAGACAATTTAGTGATCGCATAATACTCAGAACGAGCGGCTTAGAAAAGGAGAAAGATGTGGCGTTATATTGATGATCTATATCGATGCTGTCCCCATCGATTTTATAGCTCTCTAATGGCTCGCTCGTACGGTGTGAAGCCGGGGATACCTTTGAGCAGCACTTCCTCCGGCCGATGAAACTCAGGGCTGTGCGCGATCATTTTCAACAGTTTATCGCGATCATCGGGGTGCGCCAGATTGGCAATACCAACTGCTCGTTCCCCAAGACTGAGCTTGCGAGGATCAAACGCGCCGTGTTCGGTTACGATTATTACCTGATCGGCCGGAATGGCAGTAGTAGTTATACCCGGGGGACACCGATCAACGATCTTGGAAACACCCTCGCAGGTTCTGGATTTCATCGCAATGATAGCCACACCTTCATCGGAATACTGCGCACCTCGGATGAAATCACTCTGACCGCCCACCCCGCTGTAGATCTTTCTGGCATCGAGAGAGTCAGCCCAGATATTTCCATGGAGATCTACTCCCATAGCGCCATTGATGGCCACCATCCGTGGCTGACGGGCAATGCTAAAAACGCTGTTGGTGTAGTCACACGGACGGCTCTGAACTGAACTATTGTAACTGAGCCAGTCATATTCAGTCGCGTCTTCTGCAAGGAAAATTGATGATACTGCAAACTCACCATCCTGTTTCCAGCGATTGGTTACAACACCGGCATCAATTAGCCGACGCATCCCACCGGCAAAAAGCTCGGTATGAATCCCCAGATCGCCTACCCCCTTCTTGATGATGGCATTGGTAACCGCCTCGGGAACCTCGCCTATACCATACTGAAGCGTTGAACCCGGTTGCTTGCCGCCTCCATCCTGAATATAGAGGGCGGCAATAATCTCACCGATTTTTGCAGCCATTTCGTCCGGCTCATGGGTCGGACTGGAGGGTAAGGCGTAGTCGGAGTCGATCAGATAGTCGATATCCTTTTCAGGAATGGTGGTACCGAGAACAAACGGCATCTGAGCATTTCTTTCGGCGATAACAACACCGCCTTTTCTTTTAGCGCTGTGGATTGCTGCCAGAACACTCTCGACAGTTGTGCCCAGACTGTAGTTGCCACCGTGATCGGGTCCGCTTACCGAAACCAGAACAATATTAAAACCCTCACTCCACAGAGCATATTTGGGCACTTCCGAGAGATGCATCGGGTGATACTTGGCTCGACCATGGTTGACCGCTTCTCGTGTGAGATCACTGTTGAAAATGACGCGATGGGTAAGTCCTCGACAACGTTCTTCGGAGAATAGTGTTTTTAATCTGTCACCCAGAAGGAGTACGCTGTAAAGGGCAATCTTTTCTATCGACAGGTCACTTGCTAAATGTTCGAGCAATACCTGCGGAGTGGCGGCGTTGCCCGAAGTGTAAACAACACTCCCCGGTTTGAGTACGGTAGAGTTTATGGCTTCATCAACTTGTGCTATTACTTTCATAATACACGATATTCCCTATATGGAAACTTATTGGCAATTCTACAACATTTCATTAAATCGAGCAAGCCCGGTTACACGGAGAGTCATCATTTTCCAACCCCGAGTAGCGACGGATTTAATATCAGTTGTTAGCTGGCGGCTCCTACCCAACACAAACCGGATTAGTCGCCTTTTGAGACAATCTCTCCACATTTGCTCGTGATTATGCTCGTAACCTCATACACCGACAACTTTATTCTCAGCTTGTTTCAAATAGTGTATTAAGATTGCAAAGAGATAGCCCCAATGAATAGGGAAACGATGCCGGAAAAAATCGCCGCCTGGCTTGGTAAGTCACGCCCCGATGCAGCTCTGTTGCTCCGGCCCCAAATACGGCTTGATCGAGTCGAGATAAGGATGTAAGCTTCTGTGACTGTTGAATGAAAGTACCCCGGAGGGGTTGACCGGTACGACCACAACATGAAAATAAATCCAATGACCTTGTCCCGAGCAACTTTTCCTTTTGATTGCCATTATCTGTGCGATACTGACAGCCTGTGAGTCGAGCTACGACAACGGCGATCCGACAATTTCCTCGCCCGATTCCATGGAAACGACCGGTGGAAGGAAAATTTGCTGAGAGCATAGGGCAAATGACTGGTGAGAGCAATCAGCCGGTCAGGTTCCAAACCGGAGACTTGATTGGGGGAGGTGCTTTATTCTTTGGGAGCGAGGACGAAATTGATGTCTTCGATGATATCACCGCCGGAGACGGTGTTCATCTGGAAAGTGCGGAAAGTTGGCTCGGCACGGTAACCGTAGCGGGCCAGCAGTTCGGCATCAATACTGATTCGATACATCCCGGGCACCAGTCCCAGATAGTAGTAGTCACCATTGTTGAAACTCACGACCTCGGCTCGCTGGCCGGTCGCCTCGTTGGTGATGATCATCTTGATCCCGCCAATACCAACCAGAGCACCGGGAATCTTACGTTCCACCACTCCACTGACTTCACCGGCCATCACCACCGGCACGGCAATTCCAGTGACCGTGTTGGGATTGATTATAACCCGATAGCTTTCGTGGGCTGGTCGTAGCTGAGGGTTGTCGAGGCTGTACTTATCAATTTGCACGAGGTAGTCATCGTAGGGGAGAAGACCATCGTAGTAATAAACTTCGCCCGCACCTCTGCGTGTGCCGTTGCTACCTCTGAGATTGGCCTTAAGTTCCGGCAGGAGTTCTTCGCCGGGATCGCGCCGCCCATTGTAGTTGTGATCGAGGAACGGCCAGATAACAGCCGAACCGGTCCCGACCCCTTCTCGACGCAGGAAACGGAACGATTGAGCCGATTGATCAAACCTGATTGATCCGCGTTGGGTCTGGCTCACCGCCGACTGACCGCTATTAGAAATCAGACGGGTGGCAAAATCTGCGAAGTTTGTGAAGAAATTAAACGTCGCGGTTATTGAGCTGGTTTTCGATTTGAGGTCACGTTCGTATGAAAGCGCGAGTTGACCGGTGCGAAAAACCCGCTTGGCTATGTGAACGCCGGTTTTGGTGATGGCCCCAACAGTGTGATCGTAAGTTGCGCGGAACTGAGGACTGAGCCACCGGACCAGCCGCGGCGAAAGGAACCACTTGCTGATCGTGCCTTGCTCGGTGCCGCTGGAGCGCTTGGCGATCTTGTGGTTGCCCATGTAATTGAGATGAATGTGCCATAGCTGTGTGCTGAAGCCATAGTTCATGTCAATCGTCTCAAATGTAGGGTACTTGATTCGCGACACGAAATAGCGCAGCCCCAACCGAGTATCGCCGATCTTAAGTGGCGAAGAGAACGAAAGACGAGCGCGACTCTGTTGGCCAAACGGATTGCGAACCGGATTGGGAAGGAATTTCGTGAAACTGCCGTTGATACTTATCACCGATGGTTGGCTGAAACTAAACATAGCCCGGTACTGATTATTCGGCGAATAACCACTGGTGAGCAGCAGATTGCTTTTCGGTTGGACAATCATTTCCACACCGAGTCCGGGTCCTTCAAGCTTGTCACTTTCCAGCGGAAGTTCCCCGCTGAGTCCCAGAGACAGATTGTTGAACAGTCCATACCGGGTGTTGGTCTGCAGATAGCGACGAGTTTCCTGCTGGACAGTGGCGCTACCGGCGCCCACGGTGTATTCTATTGTACCTTTTGGAATCAGGTTCTGGGGTACCGAATAGTAACGCTCTTCGGTCTGAATCTCGCCGTGCGGGCCATACATTTTCAGCATCACCCGAGAGGAGCCGTAATTAATATCGACCATGAAGTTGTATTCGCCGGCATCGTCGGTGACGGTGAAATCAGCCAGTACGTTGTTAAGATAGAGCTCTACTTCCCAGCCTTCACCGAGAAAACCACTGACACCGACTGTCTGGAAAAACCGACGTTGGATCTGCGGCTCGTTGCTGACCCTGGCACCTTTTAGTCCGCGAGTCAGGATACCACCGACCGCGACATCACCAAGATCAATCTGTGAGATATGCTTGTTGTCATCGAGGTAGTAGTGCCAGCGGTACCTGATCTGGTCACTCTGAAAGCCGGTCATGCTATTGCCGGTACCGGAGAGCGCAAGGTCTCCACCGCCAACCATGCCGCCCAAGTTTAGGTTGAAGTAATGGCCCGCCCCGCCCAGCGGACTGGTGGCAACGACCCAATCGGCAACACCGCCTCTGAAACGATCTCGAGAGCGTGGCAACTCTACCACGTCACGCAGGGCCATCTCTTCGATACGAAGTTTAATCCGGGCTTTCTCGCGCAGCATTTTCTGGTACGATGGGAATTCCTCATCCAGCGGCATACGGACATCGAGGGTAGAAAAGTCAAAGGTCATGTTGAACCCAAAGATCGTTCGGTATTGATCGACTCTCAGGTAGAGATCATTATCGGACAAGAAATAGAGATTGCTGGGTAGCTGATAGGTGCGGTTATCCATCCTGGCCTGCGAGCGGGTCAGGTCGAAATCAAAACGATTGTCAGGTGAAAAAATGAAGCCGGTGACACTGCCGTTTTCAAGATCGGCCTCTATGCTTAACTCCAAAAGAGTGAACACTTCGACCATCGGCAGATAGACTGTCGCCCCATCGTACTGGACAAGAATATCCTGCCGGATCAGTTTGGGGACACTGAACCCAACAACGATCTCCTCAACATACTCAACATCGGTCTGAGCTGATACGGGAACAATCCCGACCAAGCAGATGATCAGAGCGATAAGACCGCCGAGGGCGGCATTTGAGATAGATCGGTTCAACATTACAGCATATCCTCGCTGGCAACCTTGGAGTACTCCCGGCGTCGACTATTCGACAGCCAGGCCGTACTCAATTCGGTTGCCCGGAATAGCATACTCGGCGCGGACATCTTTGCGCCCTTCGTTGCCGATAGCTATTTCTACCCGATACGGTTTCTGAAAGTCACCCTCGGGAATTGGCATATTGAGGCCACGCGTGAGCTTACGATAGACGGCCAGATCAATATTATCCTGACAGATTTGCCTGTCGTTGGCATCGTACAGAATCGAAGTGAGCAGTCCAACATAGGAGACATTGCCAAGATTCTCCATGCTGACCAGCACTTGAACCAGAGAATCTGAAGGCTCGATCCTGGTGTCGTAAACTCCGAGTTTTGAAACCAGGTTCCCGGTGCGGAACTTCAGAGCAATTGCCGTCTGCATGACCATGTTGAGCGTGGTAACAATCCCGTCCACCTGATTTGCCGATGGAATAGTCGTCTGGCCATGCTCGGCACGAATCACGATACGCGCCCAGTACTCGCCGTCGGGGATATCCTTTGGTGGCCTGGCTACAAATCGTACAACCTGTGTCTCTCCGGGACCAAGAATCAGGCGCCGGGGGAATACTTTAATCCATTCAGCCGCTGATCGCGGGTCGGTTACAGCAGAGTCAGCCAGCGTGATCTTGACACCACCGAGGCTGTCTGATTCAGGAATGCCAAAACTGACATAGACCGAAACCTCTTTAGGCTCATCGGATGGATTCTGAACGGTGATTCGACCGGTACGCTCCCGGTCCGACATATAAACAACGGTTGGAGCAACCAGGACTCCGGCACTCAGGTCGGCAACAACAAAAAGCCAGAAGGGCAGCAACACCAGGACGCGTCGGCCAGCCCTTCCGGCCTTAATCTTTAG
>DAOUUR010000319.1 GCA_030668045.1 bacterium | reverse complement strand
GACTCAGCCTGGGCATCTGCTATGTAGATGCACCGCAGTTGGAACAAAGCATTCGAATCCGCTCGTTGGCTCTCAGCTGGCTGTACCGCTTCCAGCCGCATCACCGATCCACGATATTTCTGGTTCCCGAACTGGGGCGTGCGGAGATTTGGGTACCGTATAGATCAAGTTCGTATGATTTGGGATCCCACACTTTTGCTAAAATTAGTTTTGGGCATTTGCGCCGCGGGGGCAGGCATAGTGAGAACCGTTTCGGATTGTTTTACAAGATCATTTTTAGCGATGGTCAGGTCGTTCCCTGGCTACCAGATATAGATTTCAATACGAGCTATCTGGGTCTGGAGGCAACATTTGGATTTGGGAGCTAGAGCCGCAAACGCTCAATAAAATAATCGGGGTTCAGCTTCTCATCGGTTCCGCGTTCGAGTAATTCGCGCCAATCATACCGGCTGCCAAACCGCATGTAGTTCTGCACAAGAAATGCGCCGGTCTTCGGATTATCCACAATAGTACTGTAGTTCCTTTGCAGATGCGCCACCGTCTGGGCGGCGACCATATCGGCATAGAGGTAGTTCTGCATATACAGCGGGTGGGTCGTGTAGTAGATCAGAGCAGCCCATGGCTTGAGGTCATCGTGACGGGGAAGTATCATGTAGCGCTCGAAGAGATCCCAGTACATTCGATTAAGGTCACCGGTAGGATTGATATACGCCTGATATTCAAATTGCAGCCGCATCAGAGTCGTACGCAGGTAGATGATGTCCTGCTTTCGCTTATTCGCCAGGTAATTAGCCGCTAACTCGGGTGGCACTCCGGCGTGCGCTGTCAGAAAATCTTTCTCCGTTATCAGAGCTGCAACAATCTGAGCGACTGCCTCATTCCAGACACCAGATAGATGCGTATTGAACAACGGTTGTTCCTGCTGGAGTTGCGTTGAATGGATAGCGTGTCCCAGTTCGTGAGTGAGGACGGTAGCACTGTATAAACCGTCGGTCTGGTTGGCCAGAACGCGAATATCGTATGGCGCTTTTATTGCAAAGGCATAGGCCAGCTGCGACTTCCCCGGTCGTGAGGTCAGATCGAGATAGATCGGCAACTTGTCAATGTCAAAGCCGATCCCCTCAAGAGCCGACTTGATCAATACCAACTGCGTGTCGACTGCGAAATGCCGGTCAACCTGAAGGTCAACATCGGAGAAAGCATAATGCAAATCCCACAGTTCTAGATAATCTTTGCCCAGTCGATTCTTGACATCATCCACAATGTCCATATACGGACCGACGCTCAGCGAATCGAGACGATCCAGCAAGGCTGTGTAGTCGACAGGTTTCAACCCCTGCAATTTGAACACCATCGTGGGATAATTATTGTAACCAAGCTTGCGTACCTGCTGATTGCGTAATCGGATCAAACGTTCCAATCCGTCCGCGAGTCTCTCACCCACCGAAACCCACGCCCGGTATGCCCGTTCACGACGAGTCGTGCTCGGGTCGTTGCGATATATCCGGTACAGTTCCGGTGCAGCGCGCTCTTCTCCTTCGAACTCAGCCTGATATGTAATGTCAACCGTTGCCAACGAGTCACGCAGTCGAACGACCGACGGTTTGTCCTCAACCCGACCAATCATGAAAGCGTTAAAGAGCAAGTCGCGCCGGCGGCGTTCTTTATCATCTTTAAGAAGTTTGTCTGACTGCTGCAGGACGCGGAAGCTTTCGTTGTCGGAGATTACATAATTGTACAGTCCGTTGAAAAACGACAGCGAATCCGTTTCACCGGTGGTGTACAACTGCCACATCTCCAGGCTGGTGCGGTGATCGAGCCAATCCAACTTGCTCTCAAGCTCATCGAGAACGGCTGCGGTATTATCGGCGGTGATGCGCGTCTCCTGACAGGAAACCGCAAT
This sequence comes from bacterium, assembly GCA_030668045.1. Taxonomy (GTDB): domain Bacteria; phylum Zixibacteria; class MSB-5A5; order GN15; family FEB-12; genus DAOUUR01. The sequence goes on along the minus strand of DAOUUR010000319.1, from coordinate 1,826 downwards.
CAGCATTAGAACGCCAACAAGCAGCGCCGCGCGAACAAACCGTCGCATTCTACTCTTCCCTCAGCGCGTCGGAAAAATACGATAGAGCCATTGCGTAGCCATAAGGTCCGAATCCGCAGATTTGTCCCACACATACCGGAGCAACAACAGATTTCTGCCGGAACTCTTCCCGCTCATGGAGATTTGAGATATGCACCTCGATCACCTCAAGCTCGACCGCAGCGATAGCATCCCGTATTGCATAGCTGTAGTGCGTCAACGCAGCGGGGTTGATAATCATACCCGATACGTTGGGCGCTTCCTTCTGAATGAAGTCGATCAACACACCCTCGGAGTTGGATTGAAAGAATGTCAATTCCAGCTCCAGGTCTGCCGCCAAGTTGTTCAGGCGTTCGTTAAGATCCTCAAGCGTGAGCGGTCCGTAGATGTCGGTCTCACGGGTGCCCAGCAGGTTAAGATTAGGCCCGTTTACGACCAGAATACGGGGCATCGGTTCCTCCATGAACTTTATAGCAGGCCAGCATGGCCCGCAATGATTTTCGCATTTGACTCATGTTGATATTATCGGCAAAATACGGTTTCCCTGTGCCCTGCAACAGCACAAATTTGAGCTGTGCGGCACTCCGTTTTTTATCCAGCGATATTGCATCAAGCACCGCTTTCTCATCAATCTCGACACGCTTCACCTGTCGTATCAAACTAATCACCATCTCACGGTAATCTCGCAGCTTCTTTGCCGTACGGGGATTGACCAGCGATGAAAGTTCGATCGCGGCCAGCAGCCCCAGAACCACTGCCTCGCCGTGGCGCAGGCGTCCATAGCCAGTCGCCCGTTCGATTGCGTGGCCAAAAGTGTGCCCGAAATTGAGCCGCATGCGAAGCGAACCCTCGCGTTCGTCCCGCGAGACAATCTCCGCCTTGTATGCAGCCGAGGCGTGAATCAATCGAACCAGCGGTTGGTCAGCATGAGGATCGGCACTTGAGAGGTATTTTTGTGTCAATGCTATCATCTTCGGTCCTATCAACCCACCGTATTTCGCAACCTCGCCGAGTCCGGCCACAAACTCACGTGGTGGCAACGTGTGCAGATAGCGGGTATCGCAATGCACGAATGCAGGCTGATGGAATGCTCCAACCAGATTCTTGCCGGTCTTATGATTGATCCCCGTCTTGCCGCCAATCGCCGCATCGACCATAGCCAACAATGTTGTCGGAACGACACCCCATCTGATTCCACGAAGCGTCGTTGCGGCAGCATAGCCAACCAGATCAGAGGTGACACCACCGCCACAGACGAGGATAAAATCATCGCGGCTGATTTTCTGATCCAGCAAGAAACCATAAATCTTCTTGAGGACACCGGGCGACTTGGCTTTCTCCCCGCTTGGTACCACAAGTTCCTGCAGTTCGCGACGACGCGCCTTGAGCGCCTTGCGTATCTCTGCCCCGTGGAGCGCAAAAAGATTGGCATCATAGAAAACAAAAAGCCGATCAGTGCGGCACGATTTCCCAATAGCCGCAGTCAACTTCGTGGCACAATTGGTTCTAACCTGTATCGAATAGCTGCGTTTTCCCAAATCTACGGTAGTGACGGGCATCAGCGTTTCCTCATCTTACGGATGATCTCGGATGCGACCTGAGCCGGTGTTCTCTGAGATGTTGAAATCGTCATATCAGCTTTTTCGTAATTGCGTTTCCTCTGAGACAACATGCGCGTGATCTGATCAATCATAGCTTGCCGACGCGTCAATCCACGCGAACCGGTCAACAGCAGGGGGCGATCTGTGTTGTCTTTCATGCGTCGGTAGATCGCCTGAATTGAGCAT
>DAOUUR010000325.1 GCA_030668045.1 bacterium | reverse complement strand
CAAACCGGCGTCATCTTCCTTCGTGGATAACGCCACGGACTGGTTCGGCAGCCAGTTCGTCCGCTTTTTCGTACCGGCCGGATCCATCACGACGGTGTAAGTCTTCTGTACCAACGTGGCGTTGATAGCGTTCCCTTTGAGTCCCGCACCGAGGAATGATAGCGACACAGCTTTGATCTTGCGGTCGTAATGACTGGGGAAGTCGCCGTCAAACAACTCTTTCCCAAGCGAAAATTCCAGGGTTCCTTTCTTCATGCCGTTGATCCCCATCTTAAATTCCATGAATTTTTGGGGATCGAGGTGGAGCAGGGAAATGTTCTTCTCTAGTTGCATCAGCGGCACGTTGTTTTGTAAGTACGCACTTTCCATTTGGTTTAGAGAAAGCGTGAGCCCTTTTCCGGCCAGCAAGCCCTTGTGGATCGAATCCCAGTAATCGAATTCGATAAACGTGTCGTCACTGCTGAGTTCGAACTGGTACGCCGCCTGGGCTTTGAGGGCCTGGTCGAGCGCCAGGTGATAGGCCTGGTTATAGACCGTGGAAACTCGGCTGATCATCCACTGATAGAGGTCCTGGTCGGTGAACTTGGCTTTCAGGAATGTCTCGTATTCTTCAGCATGTGCGATGGTTTTTTTGTGAATTACCAGTTCATTCTCGAGGATCTTTTTGCGTAACTCGGCGGCAGCGATCACCTTCTCAATTCGTTCGACTTCCTCTTTGGCTTCGGATTTCTCAAACTTCCATTCGGCAGCTCGCCGCTCGTACTCGGCAGCCTTGGCGCTGATCTCTGCGAGCGTTTTGAATCCTTCGGTGGCACCCTCCAGGACCTTGGCAGTACACTCGACGGCTTCCCCCGGTTTGAAATCACCGTCGGAGAAACCAAAAACCGTCGGGATCAAATGTGCGGGTGAGGCGAGACCATACATGTACGACTTCAATACAATCGGGATTCCGCTCGCCACTAAAAACGCCATGTTTGCGATTTCACCGGCATTCCAACCGTTATCCATCAGGTTCTGATATCGTTGTTGTCGATGCTCAGTGATGGTTTTATGTTGCTGTACAGCCGCGATCAGGTTCTCTTGCTCTTTGATCTGTTGCTCGAAGTTGCTTGTGGACAGATTGAGGATGGCCTTTTCCTGGGTTGACCGCAGCATATCGAGTGCGACGGTGTCTTTCTTCTCCAGGGCGTCCAGCAACGCTGCGCCGAATTGCACGACGGCGTCGGTGAATGTGCGCGCGCGATCCAGCAGCACCTGGTAACGGTAATAGTTGTCGATGGTCCCGCCCCCGGCAAAGACCGACAGCACGTCGGCGCCCGAGGCTGCGGCCCGGGCCAACGCCATCGGATCGATGGGCGGTTGGAATAAGGGCAACGGTACCTTTTGTCCGTCGATATTCAAGCAGTGGCGAATCTTGAACAGCCGGTCTTCCACGCGGTCCCAATACGCAACGAAATCCGAATTTTCCGGGATGCAGAAATAAGTGTCGAGCTCGTTGTACGGGATCGTCGGAAGGGATATGATGTGATGCGGCGTCACCGTTTCGAGCTGGATGAGAAACTCGGGGATCTTATTCTGGTAAGCTGTCGCAATCTCGGCATATGACATTGGCGGCACCGATGTACACTCGCCCACGCTTTGCGGGCGTGGTCCCAGCAGGTTCCAGGCGTACACGTAGTACATCGTCGCCGTTGTGATCGATTCCCATGTGTATTGCCGGAACATCATATCTCCCCAGTCCAGCAAATTGTCGATGTACTGCATAACCGACGCCTTTTCGTAGGCGCCGATGCGCAGCCGGGCGATGGCATGAGGATCGAACGGGTGGCAATGATAGGCGTTTATGGCTTTCTTGTTTGACAGTTGCACCTTCAGGGTTTTGATCGTGTGGTGGCGGAATGGTTGGAATTGCCAGTAGCGGGAAACCGGTGTGCCTACCTGGTGGTTGAGCAGGACGTTGAGAATGGAATCGACTTGGTCCTGGCTAAAACCGAATCTCTTGAAGGTGGGAGTCAGGTCTGTGCGGCGATTGACGTTTTGCACCTGACCCTCGGCTGTGACCAGGTTCTTATCCTGCAGAACAGTTAAAATTCGCTCTGAATCCGTCACGCCAAGCGTGGACGTGACAAACGACTGCTTTCCGACTTTGACCTTGGGCGCTGTCGGATTGATGATGTACTTCAGCCACTTTTCCGCCAGATCGAAGGTCTGGTTGCCGTTGAGTACACTGAAAATCAGGTGGGGGGAATGATAGAACAATTCCCAGTAATACAGACCGTATGCCCCTTCGAAATCAACCTCGGCGCCATCGGGCGCCAGCGGCGCCGTAACGCTCGATGTGTTGAAGCCGAACCTTGAGTAAGGCAGTTGCGGTTCAATGGGGATCTGCTGGCTTGGCAGGCTGAGCAGGCTGTCGATACCGCCCGCGAACAGCGTAGAACTGAGCCGATGCACAGCGGCAGTGGTCAGGCGCGTCGCCTTGAAATTGTAGCGCCCAAAACAGGGGCTGCTTGCATCCTGGATCAAGCCCAGCGATGTCGGGAAGGTGCCTTGATACAGCACATTCACAACGAACCGGATCTGATTTTCATTGTCAAGCTGCGGCTTCAAGTCTTGAGTGAGTTGATAGAAATCCGTGCCAGCGGTCAACCTGCCTGCAGCGTCCAGGTAGCCCTGTTTGATCAGAAGCGAGTATATGACGCTCGATCCATTCGGTAAGATGTTTACCTCTTTCGATTCGAAGGAGTTTTCATTGAAAATCGGTGTATTTGCCAGAATGTTCTGGACAACGTCTACTTGCTTACTGTTGTTGCCAAAGATCGACTTCAGTTCTGTCACAAGATCGCTGAGCACTGTCCCTGGCGTCAGCAAACCGTTGCTGTTTAGATAACCCGACGTGACGAGTTGGTCAAACGCCGCTTTGGAGCCGGCAGGTTGAATTTCGGCAGGAGTGGAAACGAAGGAGGCCTTGTTGAAAAGCGTGTCCGCATTAAACACCATCCGGGAAATGGAGGGCGTGGCCTTATCTGGGTCCAGCATCAGGAACGACTCCTTTTCGCCTTGAAAAACAAAAGCCGCGGGGTGGTTGGCTATCTTTAACACAGAGCGGTTTTTGTTCCGCATGCCGGCTGAAACCCAGGTAGTCGCCGCCGCCTGACAGACCTTGTTGAGTACGAAGTCAATTTGCTTTGGCTTATTTTTGCCGAGCATCGTTTGCAGATTGCTTTTCAGATCTGTGAAATAGAGATTTTTTTCTGGATAACCGTGTGAGCCGATGTAGCCCTCTGATTGGAGTTGGGTAAAGATGGCCTTGGATCCTGCTTCACTGATGTTCACGGCGGTTGAGACAAAAGAATTATCATCCAGCCGTGATGATTCAATGGGATTGGCATAGACCTCTGTGCGCTCTCCATCGTAGTTGTCATTTATGATCTGGCTGGTCTGTACGAGGCTTAGCTGCCCTGCGGCCCGGTCGATGGCCTCACGGAAGTAGTTGACGACCATCGTGTCGTCCTGGCGCAAGAAGATGATTTCATTTGGATTGAGCAGGAAACCTTTCTTTAGGTCGTTTTCTATGACGATCGGAGCAAAAGCCGGAAGATTGCCCTGATAACCCAGCAATTTGATTTTTTTGAAGTTATTAGCTGCGTGAT